>CAYUGU010000004.1:0-55917 GCA_964444345.1 uncultured Bacteroides sp. | reverse complement strand
CCGACGGCTACTCCAACGCCTTCTCCGCAATCTTCGACTCCAACCTGACCTCTATTATTACCGGCATCATCCTTCTCCTCTTCGGTACCGGTCCTATCAAGGGCTTCGCTACGACCCTCATCATCGGTCTCTGCTGCTCGTTCTTCACCGCCGTCTATCTGACCCGCATCGTCTTCATCCTCGGCGCCAAGTCCAAGCCCTTCGAACGTCTCACCTTCGACACCAAGATCAGCCGCAACCTCTTCCTCAACGCCCACTATAACTTCCTCGGCGCCCGCAAGACCGCCTTCACCATTGCCGGCGTTGTAATCGTGGCTATCATCTGCTCACTCGTCTTCCGCGGCCTCAACCAGGGTATCGACTTCTCCGGCGGCCGCAACTACGTCGTTAAGTTCGACCACCCCGTCGAAGCCGACAAGATTCAGCAGGCAATCGCGCCCCAGTTTGACGGCGCAGGCCTCTCGGTCATCACTATCGAAAACAAAAACCAGGTTCGCGTTTCTACCAACTACAAGATCAACGACAACTCACCCGAAGTTGAACGCGAAATCCAGGACAAACTCTTCGAAGCCCTCTCGCCCGAAATGAACGGCATAACCTTCGAACAGTTCACCACCACCGATACCGACCATGGCCTCATCCAGTCGCAAAAGGTAGGTCCCTCCGTGGCCGACGATATGAAGACCGACGCCTACATCGCCGTAACCCTCGCCCTGATTGCAATGTTCCTCTATATCCTTATCCGATTCCACAACATTGCCTTCTCGCTCGGCGCCCTCGCCGCCGTGGCCTTCACCGCCTTCACCATTATCGGCTTCTACAGTTTCTGCTGGGGCCTCGTTCCCTTCTCGATGGAAATTGACCAGACGTTTATCGCCGCAATCCTGACCGTCATCGGTTATCAGATCAACGATACCGTGGTAGTCTTCGACCGCGTCCGCGAAAACGTTCAACTCTATCCGAAGCAGAACTTCTTCGACCTTATCAACCGCTCAATCAACTCCACCCTCGGACGTACGATTATGACCTCCGGCTCGACCCTCCTCGTGCTCCTGAGCATCTTCGTCCTCGGCGGTGAAGCAATCCGCTCGTTCACCTTCGCAATGATCTGCGGCGTAATCGTCGGCACCCTCGCCACCATCTACATCGCAGCCCCCGTTGCCTACCTGACCGACAGCAAGCGCAAAAAGGCCTAATCCCCTCCGCCAACAATCCCCCGAGAGAGTCAGAGTCCAAGGGCTCTGACTCTCTTCCCATTTAAAGACACCCCGACCTGCATAGCAGGTCAAAGACCGTAGGCCCGTTCAAGGACCGCGTAGCGGCCCGCAGAGCGGGTCATAATAAAAACCCTCCCCTCTCCTAATGAGCCGCGTAGCGGCGACAGAACCAGAACGACATCCGGAATATGGCCAACACCTACACCAAAATATACCTGCACGTAATCTTTGCGGTCAAACGCCGTGAAGCCCTGATTCCTGCAATATATCAAGAAAAGATTCATGCATATATCGGAGGAATTATCCGACGACTCGGACATATCCCAATGACCGTTGGAGGAACCGACAACCATATCCACTGTCTGATTCAATATAACTCAAATGAGCAAAAAATTCCTGAGATGCTCCGAGACATCAAAAGCGCATCGTCAGCCCATATAAATAGCCAACGATACATACCGTTCAAATTTGAATGGCAAAGAGGCTACTCCTGTTTCTCCGTCTCTCACTCTCATGTTGATACCCTCACCAATTATATTCGCCATCAATATGAACACCATAAAGGCGTAAGCCTTGAAGATGAGGTCAAGAGAATAATGGAGAAATACCAAATTGAATACGATCCTCAATATATTCTAAAAGAACCCGAATGAATATCTGACGCCGCTACGCGGCTCAAAATAATAATATTCCCCCCAATTCAACCCGCTCTTCGGGCCGCTATGCGGTCCTCGAACGGGCCTACGTTCTAAAGCCCGCTATGCGGGCGGATTTGCCGCTAATGCGGCTTAATAAACAAAAAACTAAACGATAGAAAAAATGACTGTTTACCTTAACGAAAAGCCGATAATGACGGCCGAGATGACGCCCCTGGGTGCCCTCCTTGAGCAACAACAGATAACCCCCGCCGGAAAAGCCGTAGCCGTCAACGACCGCGCCGTCCCCCCGGCCCTCTGGCAAGAAACCCTGCTCCACGACGGCGACCGCATCCTCGTCTTCCGCGCCTTCTATGGAGGCTAAAAAAAAATTCAAAATTAAAAAATACAAAATACAAAATTAGCCTCCCCCCCATCCCATTTTGCATTTAATTTTGTATTCTGTATTCTGTATTTTGTATTTATTTTGTATTCTGTATTCTGTATTCTGTATTCTGTATTTATTTTCTATTATGTTAATGTTCATAACTCATCCTTCGGATAAACTGTCGATTCCCGAGCAGGTGCGCCTGGCAATTGACGGCGGATGCCGCTGGATTCAACTCCGAATGAAGGAGGCCTCCGACGCCGAAGTCGCCGAGATGGCCCGCGAAATCATACCCCTCTGCCGCGAAACCGGCACCATCCTCGTGATCGACGACCGCGTCGACGTAGTCATGGAGACCAAAGTCCATGGCGTCCACCTCGGCAAGAACGATATGGACCCCGCAAAGGCCCGCGAATTTCTCGGCCCCCACGCAATCATTGGCTGCACGGCCAACACAGCCGACGAAATCCTCAACCTTGCCCGCCTCGACATTGACTACATAGGCCTCGGTCCCTTCCGCTTCACCCGTACCAAAGAAAAACTCGCCCCGACCCTTGGCCTCGAAGGCTATCGCGAGATTATCGACAAGGTCCGCGCCGCCGGCTGCATGATCCCCATAGTGGCCATCGGCGGAATCACGCCCGACGATGTCCCCGCCCTCCTCGACGCCGGAGTCAACGGCATCGCTATGAGCGGCGCAATCATCAACGCCCCCGACCCCGCCGCAACCGTCGCCTCCCTCCTCGCAGCCAACGGCTCCATTGTTGGTTAATTTGGGAACACTTTTGGCTGATTGGGGATTTTTCGCTATTTTTGCGCCGCAAATCAACTATTTTCGCATGAAATTCTTTCGAAAGATTCTTTTCTTCGGAATGTTAATGAGCGGCATTCCGACTTTCGCCCAAACGGACACTCTGCGCCTGTCGCGTCAGGATTGCGTCGCCATTGCCCTGAACGAGAGCCAGACCGTGAAGGTTGCCGACCTGGAGGTCCGCAAGACCGACTACTCGAAAAAGGAGGTGCTCGCCAACCTCTTCCCGTCGATTGACTTCACGGGCGCCTACCAGCGTTCTATCGAGTTGCAGAGCCTCAATATGAGTATGGGCGGCGTCAGCCAGACAATCAAGATGGGCACGGACAATAACTGGAACCTCGGCTTCTCGGCCTCAATGCCCCTGATTAACGCCTCGCTCTGGAAGTCCATAGGCCTCTCCGACACTCAGATACTCCAGTCGCTCGAAAGCGCCCGCGCCTCGCGCCTCGACCTCGTAAACAACGTCAACAAAGCCTACTACGCCCTCCTCCTGGCCATCGACTCCCGCGAAGTGATTCGCCAGAACTACGATCTGGCCAAACTCAACGCCGAAATCTTCGAGCGGCAGTTTGAGGCCGGAACGGCATCGGAATATGATATGCTGCGCTCCCGCGTGCAGGTGACCAACGTTGAGCCCGAACTGCTCCAGGCCGATATAGCCGTGCGCCAATGTCAGTTGCAACTGGCTGTCCTCATGGGGATTGAGCCCACGGCAACGCTGATGCCAAACGTAGGCCTCAGCGACCTCAAGCAGGAGATGTATGGCTACCATATGGGCAATGACCGTTCGCTGGCCGACAACACCTCGCTGCGCTCCATCGACCTCAGCCGCAAGTTGGCCGCCCAGAACGTCAAACTCCAGAAAATGGCCTGGGTCCCCACCCTTGCCGCCACGTTCAATCTCAACTGGAACGCGATGAGCAACGGCAACCCCTTTCGCGACCAGCAATTCAACCCCTATTCAAACGTAGGCATCGCCCTGCAGATTCCTATTTTCCATGGCGGCGCTAAATATCAGAAGTTGCGCCAGGCTCAGGTGCAGTTGCGCCAGATTGACCTCCAGCGCGAAACCCTCGTCAACTCCCTCAATATGCAGGTTGAACTCGCCCTGGACAACATCAACCGCCAGGTCAACCAGATTTCTTCCAGCGAGCAGGGAATGCAGACTGCCGCCAAGGCCCGCGAAATTATGCAGAAAAGTTTCGAGATTGGCGCCGCAACCTATCTTAACCTGCGCGACAGCGAAATGGCCCTCACGTCGGCCCAACTCTCTTATTATCAATCTATCTACAACTATTTGGTGAGCACCAGCGAACTCGATACTCTTTTGGGGCGCGAAGAGGCTCTCGGAATGTAAAAAACAACCAACTCTGACCAACGATGAAAAAAAGTCTTTTCCTCCCGGGCCTCATCGCCCTGATGCTCCTGGGCTCCTGCTCCTCCGATAAAGAAGACGGCTCAAAGCAAGCCGACGAAGAATCCCTGCCGAAAGTGAAGGTTGAGAGCGTCGAAGCGCGCGTAGTCGACCAGGTCGGAACCTATACGGCCACGGTTCAGCCGATGATTCTCAACAATATCTCTTCGGCCATGCCGAGCCGCATCAAGCAGATTCTCGTCGACGAGGGCCAGCAGGTCTCGGCCGGCCAGACCGTAGCGATTCTCGACGATGTCAACACCTTTGCCTACGAAACGCAGGTCGACAATGCCCGCGCCAACCTCAAGAACGTAGAACTCAACTATGACCGCGCCGTCCAACTCTTCAACATCGGCGGCGGAACTAAGCAGCAGGTCGACGCCATGGAGATTCAGTTGACCAACGCCAAGAACGCCCTGGCCCAGGCCGAACGCACCCTGCGCAACGCCAAGGAAAACACCGTCCTGACCTCCCCGATTTCAGGCGTAGTGACCGCCCGCAACTACGACCCGGGCGATATGGCCGCCAACCTGCCCATAGTGACAGTGGCCCGCGTAAAGCCCGTAAAACTCGTAATCAACGTTACGGAAAACGAATTTCCAAAGGTCCATAAGGGTATGGGCGCCTCAATCAAGTTCGATACCTACGGCGACGAAGAATTTACCGGCACGGTCACTACCGTCATGCCGACAATCGACGCCGCCTCACGCACCTTCGGCGTCGAGATTACCCTGGCCAACAACGACTCGCGCGTGGTCCCCGGAATGTTTGGCCGCGTGACCCTCAACCTCGGGTCGGCCGAGCGCGTCGTCGTGCCCGACAAGGCCGTGGTCAAGCAGCAAGGCTCCGGCAACCAGTATGTCTACGTCCTTCAGCCCGACGGGACCGTAAGTTACAATCAGGTTGAACTCGGCCGTCGCCTCGGCGCCGAATACGAACTCCTCAGCGGAGTCGAATCGGGCGCCCAAGTGGTTGTCAGCGGCCAGTCCAGACTTAATAACGGCGCTAAAGTAGAAGTTACGAAATGAGTATTTACAGTTCAGCCGTCAAACGCCCAATCACGACGCTCCTCTGCTTCGTGACGGTCATTATTCTCGGCCTCTTCTCGCTCAAGAAACTGCCGATCGACCTCTTCCCGGATATAGATACCAACACCATTATGGTCATCACAATGTATCCGGGCGCAAGCGCTAAAGATATAGAGCAAAACGTAACCAAGCCGCTCGAAAACACCCTCAACTCCGTAGAGCATCTCAAGCACATAACGTCGACCTCGCGCGAAAACACCTCCGTAATCACCCTCGAATTCGAGTATGGCTACGATATCGACGTACTGACCAACGACGTCCGCGACAAACTCGACATGGTCTCCTCCGTGCTCCCCGACGATGTCAACAACCCGATTATCTTCAAGTTCTCGACCGACATGATTCCTATCTGTCTGCTCTCGGTCGAAGCAACCGAGAGCATGCCGGGCCTCTATAAGATTCTCGACGACAACGTGGCCAACCCCCTGGCGCGTGTCGACGGCGTCGGTACCGTCTCCATTTCGGGCGCCCCCAAGCGCGAAATCCACGTCTATATCGACCCGCAGCGCCTCGAAGCCTATAACCTCTCGGTCGAGGCTATTTCGAGCATTATCGGCGCCGAAAACCGCAACGTCCCCGGCGGCTCATTCGATATAGGCTCAAACACCTACGCACTGCGCGTTCAGGGCGAATTTGACTCCACGGCCCAACTGAAGGATATTCCCGTGGGCAACTTCGGCGGAAAGATTGTCTACCTGCGCGACGTGGCCCGCGTCGAAGACTCGCTCGAAGAGCGCACCCAGCAGACCTTCAACAACGGCCAGGAAGGCGCCATGATTGTAATTCAGAAGCAGTCAGGCGCTAACTCCGTCGAAATCTCCAACAAGGTGATGAAGATGCTCCCCAAGTTGGAAAAGAACCTCCCGAGCGACATCAAGATCGGCGTAATCATGGACTCGTCAGACAATATCCGCAACACGATTGCCTCGCTGGTCGAAACGGTTGTCTACGCCCTGATTTTCGTGATGGCCGTAGTCTTCCTCTTCCTGGGCCGCTGGCGCGCCACGATGATTATCGTCATTACGATTCCCGTCTCGCTCATAGCCTCGTTCATCTACCTTTACGCGACGGGCAACACGCTGAATATCATCTCCCTGTCGGCCCTCTCGATATCTATCGGTATGGTGGTCGACGACGCAATCGTAGTGCTCGAAAACGTGACGACCCACATTGAGCGCGGCTCCGACCCGCGCCAGGCCGCCGTCCACGGCACCAACGAGGTCGCCGTCTCCGTCATCGCCTCCACTCTGACCCTTATCGCCGTGTTCTTCCCGCTGACCCTCGTTACGGGTATGACCGGCGTCATGTTCCGCCAACTCGGCTGGATGGTCACTATCATGATGATCATCTCTACGACCTGCGCCCTGACCCTCACCCCGATGCTCTGCAGCCAATGGCTCCGCCTGCGCAATCCGGGCGCCGAAGGCCGCCGGAAAAAAACCTGGTACACCCCCGTGGCCCACGCTCTTGACCGCTTCGACGGCGCCTACGCCGGGCTGCTCAGCAAGGTCGTGCGCCATCGCGGACGCACTATAGTCGTCTGCCTCGCAATCTTCGTCGGCTCTATCTTCCTGATGCGCGGCGTCGGAACCGAGTTTATCCCCACTCAGGACAACTCGCGCCTGGCCGTGAAACTCGAACTCCCCATAGGCTCGCGCGTTGAATACGCCCGCGAAGTAACCGCACGCCTCGACAGCACCTGGCGCGCCAAATACCCCGAAATCCTCGTTTCAAACTATACCGTCGGCCCCGCAAGTTCCGACAATACCTACGCCTCGCTCTCCGACAATGGCGCCCACATCATCTCGATGAATATCCGCCTTGTCAACCCCAAGGACCGCAAAAAAAGCATCGTGCAGATTGCCAAGGAGATGCGCCGCGACCTCGACGACGAGTTCCCCGACTTTAAGAAGGTGCAGGTCAACGTGGGCGGCGGCGGTGGCGGCCTCGGCGGCCAGAGCAAGGTCGACTTCGAAATCTACGGCTACGACTTCGACCAGACCGACAGCATTGCCCGCCAACTCCAGACCATCCTCAAGGGAATTCCCGGAACCGCCGACGTAATCCTCTCCCGCTCCGACTATCAGCCTGAATATCAGGTCGACTTCGACCGCGAAAAACTCTCCATGTACGGCATCAACCTCCAGACCGCTGCCTACTATCTCCGCAACCGAATCAACGGCGCTACGGCCTCCCAGTTCCGCGAAGACGGCGAAGAATATGACATCAAGGTCATGTACTCCCCCGAAAACCGCACCCGCATTGAAGACATCGAAAACATCCCCGTCTATACCCCCACGGGGCAGGCCGTCAGAATCTCCGAACTCGGCACGGTCGTTGAACGCTTCACGCCGCCGACAATCGAACGCAAGGACCGCGAGCGCGTAATCACCGTCTCCGCCATCGTCGACGGCGTCCCCATGAGCCAGATAGTGACCGCCGCCGAAGCCGAAATCGACAATATGGACCTCCCCGCAGGCATTACCATCGGCCTCGCCGGCTCCTACGAAGACCAGCAAGACTCCTTCAGCGACCTTCTGCTCCTCGGCCTGCTCATCATCATCCTCGTCTACATAGTGATGGCCGCCCAGTTCGAATCGTTCACCTACCCGGGCATCATCATGACCTCGCTGCTCTTCGCCTTCTCGGGCGTCTTCCTGATTCTTTGGCTGACGGGCCATACGCTGAACGTCATGTCCATGATCGGCGCCATTATGCTTATCGGTATCGTCGTCAAAAACGGCATCGTACTTATCGACTACATCTCGCTCAACCGCGAGCGCGGAATGTCGATTCGCCGCGCCGTAATCAACGGCGGACGCTCCCGCCTGCGCCCCGTAGTGATGACCACGCTGACAACAATCCTCGGCATGGTCCCCATGGCCTTCGGAACCGGCGAAGGAGCCGAACTCTGGCGCCCGATGGGCGTTGCCGTAATCGGCGGCCTGACCTTCTCAACCATCCTCACGCTCCTCTTCGTCCCCGCCCTCTACTGCGTCTTTGCCGGCAACGGCGTCAAGCGCCAACGCAAACTCCTTAAACAGAAACTTCAGAAATGAAAGCCGTATTCATAGCCTACGACCAGGCCCACCACGAGCAAGTCCTCGAAGTACTCAACGCATGCCACTGTCGCGGCTACACCGCCTTCGGAACCGTCCAAGGCCGCGGCTCCAACGGCGGCGAACCCCACCTGGGCTCCCACGCCTGGCCCTCCCTGGCCGAAGCCATGCTCACGATGGTCGACGACGCCCGCGTCGACGCCCTCCTCAGCCGCCTCCGCGCCGTCGACCAAGCCAAGCCCCGCCTCGGCCTCCGCGCCTTCGTCTGGCCCATCGACTCCTCCATCTAAAAACCGTAAGGGGAGGTCCAAGTTGGGGAGGTCCGTTTGTCCCCAAACGGACCAATGGGTTAACCGAACGCAACTTAACAACCGCAACACCGGGAGGTGCATCGCTCCGTCGATGCACCACACTCGCGACCCCCGTGGTTCGTTTGGGGACAAACGAACCTCCCCACATTCTCGGCCCCTTGTCTTTACGGCGGCGGGACGCCGCCTTTCCCTTGGCTATCGTGGCGCCGTTCGGCGAACGGCGCCTCCATGCATGACTCCCTTTTCACGGGTTATAGTTTAAAAAAAGTTAAATATTTGCGGGGGGGAGGGGATTTTCGTAACTTTGGTCTGCCAATTGCCGGATTTTCTCTCTCTACGGCTCTTCTCGGTCAGGCTTGTGGCTCGGACTCTTTTATCACTCCGCCTCGGGGCGTCGGGTCCTCCTTACTTCGCTATATAATAAAAAAATAAATATAAATGACCGAAAAATGGAACTCAAGAGCCACAAACCACTCCGCCTCCCACCCGTCTGATGCTGAGACGCTTACGCCTCTGAAGGAGCGTTTTGCGTCGACTCCGGTAGTTGTCAAACTGCTGGAGGAACGCGGCATTACCACCCCCGAGGAAGCACAAAAGTTTTTCAGCCCCTCGCTCGCTGACCTTCATGACCCATTCCTGATGCCGGGAATGGTTGCCGCCGTGGCGCGGCTCAATGAGGCTATGGGCGCGAAGGAGCGTATATTGGTTTACGGCGATTATGATGTCGACGGCACCACGGCTGTGGCGCTCGTCTATAAGTATCTGTCGCAATTCTATTCGCAGATTGACTATTTCATTCCGGGACGGTATGACGACGGCTACGGGATTTCCAATCACGTGGTCGACGAGGCCGCTGCAGCCGGAGTCAAACTGATAATTATTCTTGATTGCGGAATCAAGGCCAACGACGAAATCGCTTATGCGAAGACCCTCGGCATTGATTTCATTATCTGTGACCACCACGTTGCGGGCGCCGAACTGCCCGACGCCGTGGCTATCCTGAACCCGAAACTCGAAGGGAGCACTTACCCGTTTCCGCACCTGAGCGGCTGCGGCGTCGGCTTCAAACTGATGCAGGCGTTTGCAATGAGTAACGGACTTCCGCGCGGACCTCTGGACGCCCTGCTCGACCTGGTGGCCGTCAGCATCGCCGCCGATATCGTCCCGATGATTGGCGAGAACCGCATCCTGACCTATCACGGTTTGCGCCGGCTCAATTCAAACCCGAATATGGGCCTGCGCGGAATCATGCGCATATGCGGTCTGACCCGCAAGGAAATCACCATTTCCGACGTAATCTTCAAGATAGGGCCGCGAATCAACGCCTCAGGCCGTATGCAGAGCGGGCGCGAAGCCGTTGACCTTCTGGTCAGCCGCGACGCCGCCGACGCCCTCGAGAAGGCCCGCGCTATCGACCGGTATAACTCTGACCGCAAGGAACTTGACCGCATCATTACCGAGGAGGCCAACACCATTCTCGAAGAGCGGGGAGAGCCGGCCGCCGAGCGCAAGTCGATAGTCATCTACAATGAGTCGTGGCATCGCGGAATCATCGGCATCGTCGCCTCCCGCCTGACGGAAGATTACTATAAGCCCGCAGTGGTCCTCACCCTGACCAACGGACTCGCCTCCGGGTCGTCGCGCTCGGTTCAGGGTTTCGACATCTACGCGGCCGTAGAGTCCTGTGCCGACCTGCTGGAGAATTTCGGCGGCCACACGTATGCCGTAGGCCTCTCGATGAAGCCGGAAAATATCAAGGAGTTTTCGCGCCGGTTTGAGGAATACGTGGCCACGCATATAACTCCGGCCCAGATGAAGCCCGCCTGCGAAGTCGACGCCGACCTGACACTCGGGGAGATTACCCTCGACCTGCTCCACGCCCTGAACGCCTTCAACCCCTACGGGCCGGGCAACAACAAGCCCGTATTCCGCTCGCGGGGCGTTCGCGACGCCGGAACCTCGAAGGTCGTCGGCAAGCAGATGGAACACATCAAACTCGACCTCGTGGACCCGACGGTTTCCGAGCCGGTCAACGCCATAGCGTTCAACTTTGCCGACAAGTTTGACCGCATTGCCTCGGGCGAACCCTTCTCGTTGGTCTACACCATTGAGGAAAATAAGCATCACGCCGCCGGCTCGCCTATCCAGTTGCTGGTCAAGGACATAATTTTCAACGACTAACCCCCCGCGCCTCTCTCTCCGATGACTCCCCGCGAAGTCCTGGAAAAATATTGGGGCTACCGCGAATTTCGCCCCCTCCAAGCCGAGATTGTCGACTCCGCCCTGAGCGGCCACGACACTCTCGGCCTGCTCCCTACGGGCGGCGGCAAGAGCATCACCTTTCAGGTTCCGGGGCTGCTGCTCCCGGGGCTGACGCTGGTTGTCACCCCCCTGATTTCGCTGATGAAGGACCAGGTCGATAACCTCCGCGTCCACGATATTCCCGCAACCTACGTCCATTCGGGCCTAAGCCGCGCCGAAGCGCGCCTGGCCCTCCAGAAGGCCGAACTCGGAAAGGTCAAGTTCCTCTATCTGAGCCCCGAGCGGCTCCAAAGCGAGCCCTTCCGCCAGCGGCTGCGCGACTTCGACGTCTCGATGATAGTAGTCGACGAGGCCCACTGCATCTCGCAATGGGGCTTCGACTTCCGCCCCTCCTATCTCCATATCGCCGAACTGCGCAAAATCTTTCCCCGCGCAGTCGTGATGGCGCTGACGGCCTCGGCCACGCCCCCGGTTATTGACGATATATGCACGCTGCTGCAGTTCCGCCCCGGGTTTAAAGTCTTCCGCAAGAGTTTCGCCCGGCCCAACATCAGTTACGTAGTGCGCTATACGGAAAATAAGTCCGAGAGGCTGATGACGGTGCTTAACAATACGTCGGGCTCGGCGATTGTCTACGTGCGTTCGCGCCGCCGCACCCGCGAGATTGCCGACCTGCTGAACGCCGCCGGAGTGGCCGCCGACTTCTACCATGCCGGCCTGGCGCCCGAAGATAAGGACCTGAAGCAACAGGCCTGGAAGGAGGGCCGGCGGCGCGTAATGGTGGCCACAAACGCCTTCGGCATGGGCATTGACAAGAGCGATGTCCGCGTGGTCATACACTATGACCTCCCCTCCTCGATCGAAGAGTACTATCAGGAGGCGGGACGCGCCGGGCGCGACGGCCTGCCCAGTTTCGCCGTGGTGCTCGCCTCCGTGCGCGATAAGGCCGTGATTGCCCGCCGCCTGTCCGACTCGTTTCCGCCGCGCGAGTATATTGCCGACGTCTATACCCGGGCCTGCCTGTTCATCGACCTCGCTCTGGGCGAAGGCTATAATCGCGTCTTCGACTTCGACTTCAACCGCTTCGTCGAAATCAACCGCCTGCAAGAAAGTCAGGCCCGCTCGGCCCTCAGACTCCTCTCCATGGCCGGATATATCGACTTCGTGGAAGATGTCGACGCCCGCGCCCGAGTGATGATGGTGGCCGAAAAAAACGACCTCTACAATCTCGACCTGCCGCCGGACCAGGACGAAGTGCTTCAATACATTCTGCGCAACTGCTCCGGAGTGTTTGCCGACTATGTGCAGATTTCCGAGACGGTCATCGCGACCAATCTCCGCATGTCGGCCGAACAGGTCTATCAGGCCCTGCTCGGGCTCACCCGCGCCCATGCGCTCCATTACGTTCCGCGCCGCCAGCAGCCCTATCTCTTCTTCCCCTCGCGCCGCATTCTCGGCAAACACATCGAACTGAGTGCCGACGTCTACGATCGACGCCGCGAGCGCATGAAGCAGCGCCTCGACGCCATGAAGCGCTTTGCGTTCGACCCCGCGGAATGTCGCGCCAACATGATTCTCCGCTACTTCGGCGAAGAGCCCGCACGCCCGTGCGGCACATGCGATAACTGCCGCGCAAACCGCCCCGCCCCCTCCCGCGGCGAAACCGAGAACGCCGAAGCGCAAATTCTCGCCCTCGCCGCCGAAGAAATTGAACTTCCGGTTCTTATAAAGCGTTCAAACCTAAACCCCAACCGCGCCGTCGACCTTATCCGCGAAATGATTGACCGCGGCCAACTCATCCTTAACCCTCAACAATCAACCGTCAAAATATGCAAGCACCATTAGCCGAGCGGATGCGCCCGCAAACCCTCGATGATTATATAGGCCAGACCCATCTTGTCGGCCCCGACGCCATTTTGCGCCGCATGATTGAGCAGCAACGCGTCTCCTCCTTCATTCTCTGGGGCCCCCCGGGAGTCGGGAAGACCACTCTTGCGCGCATCATCGCCAACTCGACCAACTCGCCATTCTATACACTCTCGGCCGTCCACGCCGGGGTCAAGGAGGTGCGCGAAGTGATTGAGCAATGTCGCGCCGACTCGCGCTCGATGTTCGCCTCCGGGCGCCCCATCCTCTTCATTGACGAAATTCACCGCTTCAGCAAGTCGCAACAGGACTCGCTATTAGGCGCCGTGGAGAGCGGCGTCGTGACCCTCATCGGCGCCACGACCGAGAACCCCTCGTTTGAGGTTATCCGCCCGCTCCTTTCGCGCGCCCAGGTCTACACGCTGCGCCCCCTGGAGGCCCCCGAACTGCAAACGCTCCTTGACCATGCGCTGACCCGCGACGAGATTCTCTCGAAAATGGACGTACGCGTAGAGCAGACCGACGCCCTCTTCCGCTTTGCCGGAGGCGACGCCCGCAAACTCCTCAATATCCTCGACCTCCTGGAGCAGTCTACTCCCGACGGCAAGCCGCTGATTATCAACGACAAGACCGTCACCGACCGCCTGCAAGAAAACCCCGCCGCCTACGATAAAGGAGGCGAGATGCACTACGACATAATCTCCGCATTCATCAAAAGCGTACGCGGCTCCGACCCCGACGCCGCAATATACTGGCTCGCCCGGATGGTTGCCGGCGGCGAAGACCCCGAATTCATTGCCCGCCGCCTGGTGATTCTCGCGGCCGAAGACATAGGCCTGGCCAATCCAAACGCCCTGCTGCTGGCCAACGCCACATTCGATGTGGTCAAAAAAATCGGCTGGCCCGAAGGACGCATCCCCCTGGCCGAATGTACAGTCTATCTGGCAACCTCCCCCAAATCGAACTCAGCCTACCTGGCAATCGACTCCGCCCTGGCCGAAGTGCGCCAAAGCGGCGACCTCCCCGTGCCGCTCCACCTGCGCAACGCCCCGACTTCGCTGATGAAAAAAATGGGCTACGGCGCCGACTATAAGTACCCCCACGACTTCCCGGGCCACTACGTCGCCCAACAATACCTGCCCGACGCCCTCCTCGCCACCCGCTTCTACCACCCCGCCGACAACCCCCGCGAAAAAAAATAACCCCCACCGGGCCACCGACGGGGACCTATGGAGGCGTCGTTCGCCGAACGGCGCCATTTCGGCAAAAAACGGCGGCGAGACGCCGCCTTTCCCTTGGTTGCGAGTGCCGGAGGCACGGGATTGTGGGTAACCCCGCACTTCAGTGCGGGGACAGAAAAGCCCGCCTGAAGGTAAGTCCCGGAGGGACGTCTTGTGGTACCATTAGACGTCCCTCCGGGACTATTATTTGGGCGAGAGTTTGTCGGCGGCGAGACGCCGCCTTTCCCTTGGAGGGTATGGCGCCGTTCGGCGAACGGCGCCTCCCGGTGTTGGCGAAGATTTTGGCGGGTATTTGGTCCGTTTGGGGACAAACGGACCTCCCCACAATGGGTGCTCGAAGCGGGACTCGAACCCGCACGACCGCAATGGTCAAGGGATTTTAAGTCCCTCGTGTCTACCATTCCACCATTCGAGCGTCAAGGAGGTGAGTGCAAAGTTACATAATAATTTGGAGATTTGCAAGTTTGGGGTATTTTTCGTAAATTTGCGGCTCGTTATGTCAAATACTTCTAATCAATTCTCCTCAAAGATAGGGCTTATAGCCGCTACAGTTGGTTCAGCCGTAGGGCTGGGCAACATTTGGCGTTTTCCGGCGGAGGCACAGGCCGGCGGTGGCGCAGCGTTCCTGATAATCTATATTTTATGTGTGGCCCTGCTGGGTATTCCCTGTATGCTGGCCGAGTTTTCGCTCGGACGCGCCGGGGGCACGGACGCTATCGGTGCGTTCAGCCGGGTTTCGCCCCGCCATAAGGGTTGGCGTTTTGTCGGCGCGATGTCGGTGCTGACCTCCTTCCTGATTGCGATTTTCTATATGGTCGTTACGGGCTGGACGTTTGAGTATCTGTTTGAGTCGCTGACGGGCAATCTGTATGCGCCGGAGGCGGGCTTGAAGCCGGGAACGGAACTTTTTGAACTGAAGATGAGCGAGTATGTTTCGGGCGGGGTGCATCCTCTGGTGTTCACCCTGGTAGTAGTGCTGCTCAATCTGGCTATCCTCCTTGGTGGCGTCAAGAAGGGCATAGAGCGCCTGAGCAACATAATGATGCCGATGCTGTTTGTGATTCTTCTGGCTTTCTGCGTCGTCTCGCTGACGTTGCCCAAGGCGGGCGAGGGGCTGACTTACTTTTTCCGCCCCGACTTTTCGAAGGTCACTCCGGAGGTTATCCTCTCGGCGCTCGGGCAGGCGTTTTTCTCGCTGAGCCTCGGCATGGGCATCCTGATTACCTACGCGTCTTATTATCCGCCGCAGACGCGCCTGGCGCGCACGGCGGGCACGGTTTCGATCTTGTCGATTCTGGTTGCCGTCATGATGGGCATAATCATCTTCCCGGCGGTGCTTTCCTTCGGGTTGTCCGACCATGGGGTTGCGGGGACAACGCTTATTTTCTCCACGTTGCCGGAGGTTTTCGTGCGCCTTCCGCTGACGTCCCTTTGGTCGTCGCTCTTCTTCCTGCTGCTGGCAATCGCGGCGCTTACGTCAACCGTGAGCATCGCCGAGGTGGTAATCCGCTGTCTGCAGGACCGCATGAACCTTTCGCGTCGCGCCGCCTGCTACTGGATGATGCTCCCGCTGCTGGTTTTGAGCGGCATCTGCTCGCTGAGCGGGGATATGTTTAACTTCCTCGACTTCCTGACTGCCGAAGTGCTCCTTCCGGTTGCGGCCATCGGCGTCTGCATCTTCGTCGGGTGGATTGCGCCCAAGTCGCTGCTTGAAAACCAGTTGACCAACAACGGGTCGATTCGCTCGCGGGTTATCGGCGTCTGCCTTTTCGTGATTCGCTACGTTGCGCCGGGGCTGATTTTCCTGGTGCTCATCTCTCCGCTTCTCTGACCTGACTATGGCCCGACTGACAAGAAAGGAGCGCGCCGGGTTGGTAATTCTCGGCTTGATACTCGCCGTGGCGCTGCTGGTGATTGCGCTGCGCCGCCCCGGGGAGTCGCCTACCCCGCCGCCCGCCGAGGTCGCGACGCCGGTTCAACCCCAAGTGGCCGACACGACGGACACTCTCCCCTCTCCGACGGCTAAAAAAGCGCCCGCGAAGAAGACTCCAAAGCGTCGAAAAGTCATCAAGAAGACCCCGGCTCCGCGCCGACACTTAAACGACCCGTTTTGAAAAATACAGAATACAAAATACAAAATACAGAATACAGAATACAAAATTTTAGGATATAAAGAATACAGAATTTTAGGGGAGGAGGGAGTTGCGGGCGGATTGGAAGTCGCGGAAGGCGGCAAAGGTGTCGGCAATAGCGGCGAGGGAGTTGCGGGTCTGGGCGTCGTAGAGTTGTGCGGAGTTGCCGCCGTCGGAGGAGCCTTTGAGGGCGTTGGAAACTCCGCTGATGCGGTCGAAAAAGTTCATCTGAATGTTGAGCAACTGGTATGCGCCAAGGTCGCCGGTGTTGGTGACAACCTGATGAGGGCCGGGCGAGCCGGGCTGCTGATAGTAGGGAATGAGCCCGTCGAAGCGGCTCCAGCGGTCGGCAATGTCTTGCCAGGACATCCCCTCGGGCATCTCGTTTTCGGGGAACAGTAGCACGCCCTTGGCCGAGGTTGAGAGTACATTGTCGATGCGGGCCACGAGGCGGTTGACAAACTTCTGCTGGTCGATAAGCCCGGCCACAAACGAGTGGACCTCGCCGTCGAGCAGCGGATAGAACTTAAAGGCAAACGGATGGCGGTCGGCTTCGACGCGGCGCAGTTCGGTACCGTCAGGCGCGAGAAATCGGCCGACCCATCGGGTCTGCATCTCAAGTTTGATTTCAATGCGCGGGCGGTTGGTCTTGCGGTAGATCTGGTTCTGGCGGGCAATGCGGGGAATATCTTCTTCGGAGGCAAGAAACATACGCGCCTTGACGCGGTCGTGACAACGGTAGACCTCGGTAATTTCGCGCGACCAAACCTCAATGACGGTCACGCGCTCGAATCCGGGAGTGCGGTCCGTAGCGCAGTTGAGGAGGATTTCGCGGAGCCGGCGTGCGTGCTGACGACTTCCGCCGGCCAGGCGGCCTATCGCCTCGCCGAGACTCCAGCGCCGGGTCATCCCGATAAACTCGATGTCGATTGCGCGAGGGTCGCGCAGCGGGTAGGCGAAAAAGTCGTCGGGGCTGACATTGTCGACCCAGGTCAGCGGCTCGTCAAATCCGGGGCGGCGCTCATGGCTAATATGCTGAATGGCGGCGCCGCTGATAAGGAACTCCTCGAAGAGGCGGGCGTCGAGTTCGGTCAGCCGGTTATGGGCGAGCGCGGGGTCGGGCTTTACCTGCTCGTCCGATTCGCGAAAATGGCCAATCAGGGTCTTGACCAGGCGATGAATAAGGTTATTGGTCAGTTGGCCGTCGCGGGCATCCTTATTTTCGGGGTCGAATTGCTGGCCGAAGGTATAGTTTTTGAGCACCCGGCGGTTTCGGCGGAAGTCGGCCATCGCGTTCCGGGCCTTGTTAACTTGTCTGATCATAGGACTTTATGCTATCGATTGCTGAATCGTCAAAAATATAAACTTTATTGGAAATGTCGACGACACACCTCAGTTCGCTCAGGGTTCCGCGGGCGCCGCAAACGGCAATCCTCGCGCCGTCGATGCGATAGGCCTCGGGGCGTCGCAGGTAGGGGTTGCGGGGGCCTTGTCGCTCGGGCAGTTCGCGCACCTTGACGGGAAAATCCCAGTCGGAGAACATGACGGAGAGGATTCGGCGACATCCGTCGGGTCCCTTAATTAGCGCGCGACCGTCGGAGAGCGTTTGCACCGTGGCGACCTGCGAGGCATTGGAGACCGCCACGGCCGATTCCGGACCGTGGTCGAGCAAGTCGAGATACCATCGGCGCATCCGGTCAATCAGCAGGGCGTCAACGTCGGGTCCGTCGGTTCGGAGGGCTGTGCAGTCGAGCCTCAGGGGCTCGACCGCACAGGTGCGCTTCCAAAGTTGCAGCATTTCGCTTTCGGTCAGGGTGCGCGTCATTCTGCAGGCTTATAGATGATTCGACAGTGGGCCTGAGGGTGGCGGAGCACCAGGCAGGAGATTTCGGTCATCACTACGGCCTCCGTGTTGCGCTGGCCCGAACTCTTCAGGTCGAGCGTCTCGGCCTTGAAGGGGGTGTGGACATACTTGGTCAGATATTCGGGGTCGATGATGAGGCCGTCGTCAGCGTGGCCGCAGGAATCGAGCACCTCGGAGTGGATCACGTAGAGAGTGCCGAACTTGGTGACCATCTCGCTGAAGTCCATGCCCCAGCGCGTAACCTTCTTTTCGGGCAGGAGGAGGCGATGATTGTCGGCGGCGGTCAGGGCGCAAAGGCGCTCAATGAGGTTGGTGCCGCCAATGAGGACCTTATGCTTCGAGCAGTTATGGCCGGTGAAAGCCTGGGCCATGATGTGGGTCCACTCGGAGGTGGAAATCAGCGGCTTGGTGTAGACCTCCTCCTTTTCAGCCTGGGCCCAGATGCCGCCGGTGAAGTAGACCTCACATTTCTTCTTGGGGTCGTTGATAAGGGCCTTCTGGCCGAAGAGGAACGAACGTTCCATGCCGAGGCGCATATCGTAGATTGCCACTTCCTCCTGGTCGCTCATTGTCCAGCCCACCTCCTTGTTGGCCTCGGAGAAGAGGGTCGACTGCTCAATCTGGGTCTTGAAAATCTGGCAGTAGTTTTCCTGCTTCTTAGGCAGGGTGCGATACTGGCCGGTCTGGACGTCGAGTTCGGCGGCGGCGCGACCCATACGCATCACCTTCGAGTCTGACTTGATTTTCGGGATGTTGAGTTGCCCGGCGTTATCGTGAGGGGGATTGAGGGCGCGCATCGTGACGTTGTTGCCGTTGACGGCGGTCACGTAGAATACGATGGGGTTCTTGTCGTCGTCGATGGCGCCGTCAATCATGACGGTTTCGCTCACTTCAAAGACCTTGCCGTTCTTCATCAGGAAGGTTACTTCCTGGTCTTCGGCAATGAGTTCCTTGGCGTGTTCGCGGTCGAGGGCATCCTCAAATTCGCGCATATTGACGGCATAATAGCCCACGGTCATCGAATGGACCGGGCGGGGAGTGCCGAAGCGGGAGATTTGGTCGATAGGGGTCGACATCGGGCGGAGTTTGGTGAGGCGTGCGTCAACGTCGTTGACGAGCAGTTCTTCTGCTTCAGAGCGTGTGTTTTCGATAGTTGAAATCATTGGGTGTTTAGTGTTTAGTGTTGAATGTTGAGTGTTGAGTGTTGAGTGTTGAGTGAGGGACCTTAAGGCCCTTAAAATTTTGTATTTTGTATTCTGTATTTTATATTTAATTTTGTATTTAATTTTGTATTTTGTATTTTCTAAGTATTTCCCATTCCTCCTCGGGGGTGTCGGGCGCGGGAGCGTCGGGCGGCTGCTCCCATACTCCCGGGCGTGACATCTGTTTGTCGATCTGCGCGTTGAGGCCGCGCTGATAGCCGCGCTCTTCGGCCTCCGTGAGCATCTGCTGCAGACGCTCGTCTTCAAGTTCTTCCATGATGTTTGAGTGTGTGTTTAATTGTTAAATTCGATGCAAAGTTACAACACAAATTGGCAAAATGCAAATATTTTCGCAAATTTTTTTAAAATTTCATTCCCGTGAACCGGCTCTGAGGGTCGACAACTCCGCTAAAACATACTGTCAGATAAGGCCTTGCGGGCGAAAAGACCTTTACTCGAAAAGGAGCGTTCAGCCGCCCGCTGAGACTCATAGCGTTGATGCGCTGAGGCGAGCCCCCGCCGTCGACCATCAGAATCAGTTCCAGGCCCGAAATACGCGCCGAGTCGATGCGCCACTCGACCAAGCCACCCGCAAACGGCTCGTCCAGGCGCCGGCGCCACCTGACGGCAGTCACCTTCGGCTCCTCGCGAAGCAAGTCGCGCAACGCCCCGGCGCTGTCAGTGGCCAGGGCGCTTTCGGGGTCGAATCGCGTGGCGTGGAGGTCGGTGCGGAAAGTCATCTTGCGGGCGGCGAGGTTGAGCGTCGCCGTCTGCGTCCCGTTGCAGAGCCAGAGTTCGCCCTCGCTCCCGGCATAGGCCACACTGCTGACCTTCATCGCGACACCCAACTCGCTGACCGCCGAGCCCCGGATACGCATCAGCAAGCCGCCGCGAGTGGCAAAATAGATTCCGTCGGAAGCCGCCGCAACCGCCTGAGGGCCGTCGACCCCCTCCGAATGGAGCATCTGCGACGAGATGACCTTCAGCGTGCGGTCAATGCTGACGGCATAGACTCCGTCGGTTGCAAACACCAGCAGATGATACCGCCCGTAGTTCCAGCCCCCGGAGCCGCCTACGGGCGCCATAATGGCGTGGATGCGCCCGGTCGAAACCTTTGCGCTCCCAACGGGCGCCAAGGGCGACGCCGACGGAGCGGCGAGCAGAAGGCCCTGATTGCGCGCATCGGCATAGACAACCGCCGAACCGCCGCGATAGGCGCAGACGGCGTTGGGCTCGGCAATGCTCTCCTCCCAGGTGCTGATGCTCTCCAGAGGGCTGACGCCAAGCGTAACCTCTATGCCCTCAAGCGGTTGGGCTATGCGGGCTACTACGCGCGCCTGAGCCGGAAATTCCGACCGCGTGCGCGACTTGAGCGCCTCAATCGAGGCCGAATCGCCCCCTAACGGGCTGATATAAAGCGCCGAAGTGGTCGACGAAATCGAATTGAACGCACCCTGCGCGCCGTTGATATACTCCAGGGGCGGACCGGCAAGAATCTCGATCCAAGCGGCCCGCTGGCGCCTCCACTGGTCGGCCGACCGGTTAATCTTCACCTTGACGCCATAGGCCTTCACCTCAAGCGTCCCGGCCGAGCAGTCGGTGAACTTCCCGTCCTTGCGCGTAAGCATCATTTCGCATCCCTTGCCTCCCTGAAAGCCGGCGCTCGACTGAATCAGCATCGGCTCCGAGCGACTGATGACCTTCCCGGCGGAGTCGAGAATCTGCCAGGCCATCCAGACGGGCTGAACCCTCATGGCGGCTCCGGCGGCGCGCGTCTCAAGGCTTTCGAGGGCCGTGGTCAGCGCTTTGAAGGCCTTCTGCTCGTCGGGCGCCGTGAGCGTTCCGCTTGCGCGCGGGTAACTACCCGTAAGTTTCAGCGGCTCAACCGATTGCTCGAAGGTCATCTCCCCCGTGGCCTCCAGGCTGACCTCCGACTTCAGCGGCGTGAACTTGCCGCGCAGTTGGCCGTCGACAATCCATTCGGGCGCCGAGTTAGTAGTCAGGATGATGCAGTCGTCGCCCGGACCCTCAACGAGAAGCGCGCCGAAGGGCGACCCGAGCGAGCCTATCAGTTCGCCGTCGATAAAAATGTCGTGGCGGTCGTCGCCGATGCTCAGAATCCGACCCGAGGGCAGACGGAAGTTGCGCGCACCGGCCGCATCCAAAACCGTCGGCGGGCAGCCCGTAGGGACCAAACGGCCAAGTTTTTCACGTAAATTTTCAACGTAAAAGTCTGATTCACTGACTTCTGCAATTTTTGGTAATTTAAAATCCAACTTCATAGGCATTTCAGTTGTTATATAGGTAAATAAAAGAAACACACAAAATTAATTCGCATTTTGCGCTCGAAACCGCAAAATTTTTTCTAACTTTGCAAAATCAGACATATTTATGCTTAACTTCACTCCCATAGCCAAACCTTTTTTTGTTGCTCGTGCTAACAATCTTGCCCGCAATGCCGATGACATTGAGGCAGTTCAGCGTAAAACTCTCGATATGCTGCTCTCCACCGCACGACAGACCGAAATTGGCCGCGAATTCCATTTCGGTTCAATCTCCTCGCCCTCGCAATATGCCAACCGCGTGCCCCTTCGTCCCTACGAAGAAATCCGCCCTCAGGTAATGCGTATGGTTGCAGGCGAAAAAGATATCCTATGGCCGGGAGTAACCCGCAGATTTGCCCAAAGTTCAGGCACTTCCGACGGGCGCTCGAAGTTCATCCCCGTGACCGACGCCTCGCTCCGACTTAACCACTATGCCGGGTCGTCGTCGGTCGTGGCCCAATATCTGAAACTCTACCCCGACAGCAAGATTTTCGGCGGCCGCTCCTTCATTCTCGGCGGCTCCTTCGCTACGGCCCTCACCGGACTCCCCGAGGGGGTCCACGTTGGCGACCTTTCGGCAAATATGATTGACGCCATGCCCTCGATGGCCGGCGCCTTCCGTATTCCCCGCTCGAAGGACGTTGCCCTCATGGCCGACTGGAAAGAGAAACTCCCGGCCCTGGTTCAGGCGAGCCTCCGGGCCGATGTGCGCTCAATTTCGGGCGTCCCCTCCTGGTTCCTGACGGTTATCCGCGAAGTGATGGCCGCAGCCGGCGCCAACTCCATCCATGACGTCTGGCCCAACCTTGAGGTCTTCTTCCATGGCGGTATCTCCTTCGACCCCTATCGCGAGCAGTATGCCGCTATCACCGACCCCTCGAAGATGCGCTTCCTCGAAACTTACAATGCCTCCGAAGGCTTCTTCGCCCTCCAGGACCTCTACGAGCCGGGCGCAATGCTCCTGCTCCCCGACGTAGGCATCTTCTTCGAGTTCGAGCCCCTCGACGGAGGCGCCCCCGTTCCCGCCTGGGAGGTTCAGAAAGATAAGGTATACGCCCTGATTCTCTCGGCTCCCAACGGCCTCTGGCGCTACTCGACCGGCGACACCGTGCGCATCGAGTCCGTCTCGCCCCTGCGAATCTCGATTGCCGGACGCACGAAACTCTTTATCAACGCTTTCGGCGAAGAACTCATGGTCCACAATTCCGACGCGGCCCTCGCAAGCACCTGCTCCAAACTCCATTGCAACGTCAGCGACTACACGGCCGCCCCGGTCTACACCACCGACCATTCGCGCGGACGCCACCAGTGGCTCGTCGAATTCAACGGCAATCAGCCTGATATTCCTACGTTTGCCAACGAACTTGACTCGGCCCTCTGTCGCGAAAACTCCGACTATGCAGCCAAGCGCGCCGACTCGATTTTCCTCGACCCCGTAGAGGTTATCCCCCTCCCTAAGGGTACGTTCGACAACTGGCTTGCCTCCACCGGCAAACTCGGCGGTCAGCGCAAAGTGCCCCGCCTCTGCCCCGACCGTCATATCGCCGACGCTATCCTGCATGATACCCAAAGTCGCAGATATACATACGCATAACCCCCTGGCGGTCAACGCCGTAATTAACCTTGACCGCCTCGCCTCCCCCTCAAGGCCCGATGCACTCTACTCCGTGGGCTGGCATCCATGGTGGGGCTCGGAAAATCCTGATTTCGAATGGGTTGAGCATACAGCCCGCGACCCTCGGGTTGCACTTATAGGCGAATGTGGAATCGACCGGCTTCGCGGTGGCGACATCGACGCCCAGATTGAACTGACCCGACGTCACGCCCTCCTGGCCGAAAAACTACGCAAACCCCTGATACTACATATTGTACGCGCATGGGCCGAAATTCTCGCCCTCCGCGCCCGACTCAAACCCTCCGTGCCCTGGATTATCCATGGCTTCCGCGGCAGCGAAGCCCTTGCCCGCCAACTGATTAACGCCGGATTCTTCCTATCCCTCGGCGCTAAATCGCCCCCTTCCCTCCGTTCAACTCTTCCACCCGAAAAAATTCTCACAGAAACCGATGAAACGTAACCAAATATTCCTCTGGCTCGGCGCCCTGGTTGTCGGCGTGCTGCTCGGGTTGATTGGCAATCAGACAATTGACTCCGTAATGAACGTTATTGCACTGATTTTCACCCGCTTGTTCCGCCTCATTGCGGTGCCCACGATTGTCCTGGCCGTGATTACTACCCTCGCCTCGCTCGGAAGCAGCCGCGAGATGGGCCGTATGTTTCGCAAAGCCCTGACCTACACGCTGCTGACCACTTTCGCTGCCGCTGCCGTAGGCCTCGGTCTCTACTTGATTATCCAACCCTCAAACCTCCCGGCCTCGGCCCTCGCCGCCGCCCCCGGGTCGGCCCCCGAACGGACCGTCACCTATACTGACCACCTGCTCTCCGTGATTCCCGACAATATCGTGCGCCCGCTGCTCGAAGGCAACGTCCTGGCGCTCCTGCTGATATGTTTCGCCGTCGGCATCGCCCTTTCGCGGATGCCCGACTCCGAGCCCAAACGCGTGGTTGTCAACGGCCTGCTCGGCCTCCAGGAGTTGCTCTTCGTCCTTATCCGCTGGCTGATTGCCGTCCTCCCTATCGGTATTGTCGCCTTCGCCGCCCAACTCGTGGCCGAAACCGGCGGAAACATGATGATGGACTCGCTCGGACGCTATGTCGCAGTGGTTATCGGCGGCAACCTCATACAGATTTTCATTGTACTCCCCATCTTCCTCCTTGCCCGCGGAATCAACCCGCTGAAGGCTATGAAGGCTATGACCCCGGCTATTATTATGGCCTTCTTCACCAAGAGTTCCGCCGCTACCCTTCCCGTAACGATGGAAAACGCCGAGCAGCGCGCCGGAGTCGAGCGCAAGGTCTCCCGATTCGTCCTCCCTATCTGCACTACTATCAATATGAACGGATGCGCCGCCTTCATCCTCGTGACGTCGCTCTTCGTGATGCAAAACAACGGTTTTGACCTCTCGATTCCGACGATGCTCCTCTGGCTCCTGATTTCCGTAATTTCCGCCGTAGGCAATGCCGGAGTCCCGATGGGCTGCTACTTCCTGACCCTCTCGCTGATGTCCGGAATCGGCGCTAACGTGGCCCTTATGGGCATCATTCTCCCTATCTACACGATTATCGACATGGTCGAGACCGCCGAAAACGTATGGTCCGACTCGACCGTCGCGATTATTACAAACAAGGCGCTCAGCGCTTCGCCGCAAAAAAGCCGCGCATAAGCCCCAAAGCCTCCTCGCCGAGCACCCCCGCGAGGGTCTGAGTCCGCGGATGCAGCGCCGGGCGCTCCGGGCGAGTAAGCGTAGTGTAGCCCCGGCGGGGGTCGTCAGCCCCCCAGACCACTCGCGAAACCTGGCTCCAACCTATTGCGCCGGCACACATCAGACACGGCTCTACGGTCACGTAAAGCGTGCAATCCCTCAAGTATTTTGAACCCAAAGTCTGCGTCGCCGCCGTGATGGCCTGCATCTCGGCGTGGGCCGTGACGTCGTGGAGCGTCTCCGTCAGATTATGTCCGCGGCCTATGATGCGGCCTTCGAGCGTAACTACCGCTCCGATAGGCACTTCGCCCTCGTCCATAGCCTTTCGCGCCTCTCTGAGCGCCGCCTCCATCATCCGGATATCTTCCTCAATCATAGTTCAATTTTCATTCCTTCGTTGGCAATGATTATCTGCCCGTCGGGAAACTCCTCGGCGGCCTGGCGGGCCAGGTCTGTCTCGTCGTCATAACGCTTGGAGAAGTGGCCTAAAATCAACGTCTTAGCCCCGGCGCGACGCGCAATTTCCCCGGCCTGACGCGCCGTAGAGTGGCCGCGCGGAGCCGCAAGATGAGCCTCGGCGTCGCCATAGGTTGAGTCGTGAAAAACCGTATCTACCCCGCGAATCGAGGCTACGAGGCGGCGGTCAAACATCGTGTCGGTACAGTAGGCATAACTCGCTGAGGGTGAGGCCTCAAACGTCAGCCTTTCATTCGGAATAACCGTCCCGTCCGGCTTGACGAAATCCTCGCCTCGGCGCAGCGACTCCATCAAATAATTCGGAACCTCATGAAAGCGCACCATTTCGCCGTTGATATGTCTTCCCTTCGGCTTCTCCTGAAAAAGGAAACCTACGGCCGGCACCCGATGATAGAGAGGAAACGAACTGATTGTAAGCGATTTGTCCTCATAGAGTGTTTGGCGCTTCGTCGGGTCAATAATGTTGAAATTCAGTTCAAAAGGCGTGTCGCCGATAATGAAATCAATCATCGAGCGAATAAGTTCCGCGCCCCGCTCAAAAGTGTGGACCGTCACCGAATGTCCCTTTTCATGGAGCGCCATAGTCGAGAGCAACCCCGGAAGACCCAGAAAATGGTCGCCATGGAGATGAGAAATAAATATATGGTTCAAGCGGTTCATTTTCAACCGCATACGCATGATTTGCAATTGCGCGCCCTCCCCGCAGTCGACCATAAACAGCCGCTGCCTATGCTCAATAACCTGCGCCGAAGGCAGATGGCGCAACGACGGCGTAGCCGACCCACATCCAAGAATATTAACAGAAAAATCCATCAATCCGTCAATTTGACATTTTATATTCTGTATTCTGTATTTTGTATTTATTTTATATTCTGTATTTTGTATTTTGTATTTTGTATTCTGTATTTTGTATTTACTTTGTATTCTGTATTTTGTATTTTGTATTTATTGTGTATTTAAAAGGTGCACATCCAGTTGCGGGAACGGGAACTCAACCCCATTTTCCGGCAAAGTCTTGTAAATCTGCTCATTGACCGCAAAAAACACCGGCCAATAATCATCCTTCGCAACCCAGGCGCGCGCCGAAAGATTCACCGAACTGTCGGCCAACTCCTTCAGATAAACCGCCACAGGCGCCTCCGGATTATTCTTGATAACCTTCTCGTTCGCGTCCAGAATGCCCAGAATTACCTCCTTGGCCTTATCGAAATCCGTTCCGTAACTGACCGCAACAACCCACTCGATTCGGCGCAGCGGCTGCGTAGTGTAGTTATTGATAGTTCCCGTAAAGAGCGGGCCGTTAGGAATGATTATCGTCTTATTGTCGGGCGTCGTAATCTCCGTGTTGAAGAGTTTAATGGCCTTCACCGTGCCCGAATAGCCCTGAGCCTCAATGAAATCGCCCACCTTATATGTGCGCAAGAACAAAATCAGGACGCCGCCCGCAAAGTTCTGGAGCGTCCCGCTCAGAGCCATACCTATCGCTACGCCCGCCGAGGCAAACAGCGCGATAAACGACGAAGTCTCTATGCCGAGAATACCTACTACTATGATTATCAGCAAGAAATAGAGCGTAATCTGGATGCCCGACAACACAAAAGTCGTAATCGACGGGTCGACCCTCCGCTTGATCATCATCTTCTGAACAAGCCCGAAAATCTTCCTTATCAGGAAGCGGCCAACGTAGAAAACGAGCACCGCCACCAGCAAGTGGATCAGAAACTCTACCGCCGCACGCGTAAGTATCGAAATGACCTCATCAAAGGCCATTCCCTTCTCAATTTTCAACTCTTCCATCTGTACTGATTACGTCTTTATACCAACTGAGATTCCTGTAATTATAGTTGCTGCTCTCCGGCTCCGGATTGACGCTCAGACCGCAGCAATGCTCAATCGCCAACCGGTCCCATATCGACGCCGTATGCCGCTCATGGACAACCGCCTGCTCAAGCGCCCGGTTGAACTCATCGACCGGACCCGCCGACGTCTGCTCCATAAAATGCTTGAAGTCCACAAACAAATCCTTATAAGGGGTGTTGACCGAAAACCTCTGGAAATCCTCCTCAGGAGCCTTCCGGTTCCCGTAAATCTCGGTCGACGCCCGAGCCAGATTATCCATAGCCTTAAGGTCGATGACGGCGAAAGTCGACGGACACTTCTCCATCGGCTGAGCCAGATAATAGTCAACGTTAATGTCGATAGCCCCCGCAAGGTCGCCCGCAAAAAGCGACGGAAGAGTCTGATCATAAGGCATCCCGTCCGTAGGAACCTCACAGACCGACGCAACCAGATAGTCGGCACAATTACGCAACTCATAAGCCACTTCAACGCAACCCATATAGCAGGAATCAAACATAATGAACGCGGGCTTCCGCGAGGCCGTGAGCAACGCCTTCGCAAGGTCCGGAAGTTCAATCTCCCTACCCTGCTCCTGGCCGAATGTGCGCGACGCGGCTGCAACCCGCTGCGCACCCTTCCAGCCCGACGAATGGCTCCAGAAAATAATGCCCGGCGATTTCGACGGCGCCAACTCCTCAACGTCGGCAAGAACCTGAATCAACGTCTCCTTATCGGCCGCGATAGTCCCCGCCTCATAAGTCTTCAAAATAGTCTGCCGACCATTCTCCACCTCAATCAACTGAGGCTCGACCCCATACGTTGACCGAAAAACCAGCAGCCGGCAATTCCTCGGAATCTCCGCATTAAGCATCTCCCCGAGGTCGAGCGTCGCATAATTCGAAAGATTATTTTTCGACGCCATATAGACAAGGATAGTCCGATGAACCCGACGAGGCTCATCATCATGACGGCAGCCGCTAAGCAAAAAAATCGCCGCGACGCTCACCAAAAATATCCGCAAAAATCTAATCATAAATACAAAGATAAGAAAAATCCCCCAACCATCCAAATCCTTAACCCTTTTTAACCCCAAAATCACCACAATTCACCGAATGAAATCGCCACAATTCACCGAATGAAATCGCCACAATTTGCCGAATGAAAATTTTTTAGTACATTTGCACAGCATTTTATGACTTATGACTATAAATCAAGAAAACAACAGTTACCGACCGAGATTTGCCGATAAAATCTTACAGGACAAACTTGAGGCTAAAGGCGCCGTGCTTATACGTGGCCCTAAATGGTGTGGAAAAACCACTACTGCAGAACAACATGCCCGCAGTATTCTTTACCTAAGCAATCTAAAAAACAAAACCGGAATCCTTGAACTCGCATCTGTTGACCCGCAGATTTTGTTGGAGGGAGACAATCCACGCCTACTCGACGAATGGCAAATTGCACCTCAACTATGGGACGCCGTCAGATTTGAAATTGACCATCGCCGACGCCCCGGACAATTTATTCTTACCGGCTCTGCTCAGCCCGTGACCCGCAATAACTCCGAAGCAAACAAAATTTTCCATACCGGAACCGGACGGTTTGCTATAATAGATATGTTTCCCATGTCGCTTTCGGAATCGGGCGACTCAACCAAAGAGGTAAGCCTCGACTTCATATTTAAAAACCCCGGAGCCAATATAAAGGGTTTCAACAAATTTGATATAAAGGATATTGCTTTTCTCATGTGTCGCGGGGGCTGGCCTTACGCAACAATCAATGAACTAAGCAAAAAGGCAGCGCTCTCGCAGGCTTTTGACTATATCGACGTAGTTGTGGAAGAAGATATTTCGAGAGTCGACAATACGGAAAGAAACCCTGAACGCGCTCGAAAACTCCTTCGCTCTTATGCTCGCTATCAAGGCACACAAACCCCTGTTACCCAGATAAGAAATGACCTTGCCGCCAACGAAAAAGACTCCATAACCGACGATACTGTCAACTCATATCTGAATGCTCTCCGCCAGATTTTTGTTGTAAAGGATATGGACGCCTGGAACCCTAATTTACAGTCAAAAACTGCAATTAGAACGACTCCTACAAGATACTTTACCGACCCATCCATAGCAACAGCAGCCCTACGTGTAGGGCCGGACGACCTGCTTAACGACCTGAAAACCTTCGGTCTGATTTTTGAAACAATGTGTGTCCGCGACCTGAGGGTCTACGCCGAAGTCATCGACGGAGACATCTTTCATTACCGCGACAGCAACGGCTTGGAGTGTGACGCCGTTATTCATCTTAAAAACGGAAAATATGGGCTGATTGAAATCAAATTAGGCGGAGAAAAACTAATAGAAGAAGGGGTTAAAAACCTCCGAAAACTGGAATCTATAATCGACACTTCAAAGATGCCCTCACCTTCTTTCCTTATGATACTTACAGCCGTAGGAAACTACGCCTACCGCCGCCCTGACGGCGTCTACGTCGTCCCCATAGCCACCCTAACCGCCTGAAAAAATTCCCTCTACGAGAGTATATAGCGCCAAGGGAAAGGCGGCGTCCTCGCCGCCGTCTGTGGAAAGCCGTTAGTTAAGGGAGAGAAAGCCGTTAGTTAGGGGAGGGAGAGGCGGTAGGTTTGGGGGGGGAGGTTGCGGCGGTGGAGGGCGATGGTTGCGCGTGGGAGGGCGAAGACTGTGAGGTCGGGGAGGGAGTGACGCCCTTGGATGTATTGAATTTTTTGGGTGGGGAGAGGGGCGTCGGTGAATATGAAGTCGGCCCGGGCGGCGTCGGTTTCTTCGGCGTGGGGAAGGGCTCGTTTAAGTATCTCGCGGGCGCGGTCGCTGTCGGGTCCAAGCAGGGCTATGCGGGCGGGATTGAAGTAGACGGCAGTGCGGAAAAGGAGCCGCTCATAGGGCTTCTTGATTTCGCTGAAGGCGTAGTAGGGAAGGGTTTCGCGAACAACCAGACGGATAAACCGATAGGCAAAGGGGGAGTGGACCGTAAAACCACGGTTCACTCTCATTCGCCTTATGAATTCAGTTATTCGCAAGTTTATTTTTTCTTGAAATTCTTGACCAACGCCAGAATAAGTAGGAGATAGATGAGGACGACGGCACAGTAGGCAATCGCTTCGGTGGTGCGGACAGATGCGGGCTCAAACTTCATGACTATTTCGCCGGAGCCGGCAGGGAGACGCAGGGCGCGCAGAATATAATCCACGCGGCCAAGGGGAACCTGCTCGCCATTGACCTCGGCGGTCCAGCCCCAGGGGAAGTAGACCTCGGAGAATACGGCCACGCGAGGTCCGCCAGCCTGATAGTTAAAGCGCAGTTCGTTAGGCTTATACGAGGTCAAGGCGATAGTGTCAGTCGCTTCGGGGGCTTGCGGCTCGCCAAGGATTTCGCTGAACTCGCGGGCGGCGACGGCAACACGGCGGGGGTTGATAGAGTCGAGCGCGGCCATTTCGGCGTCGGGCGAGTCGACATAGTCGATGCGGTCCACGAACCAGGCGTTGCCGTAGGCATAGGGGTTAATCAGGGGCGCCGCGTTGGGGTCGACAATGATATACTTGGTGTTCAGCATATCCATCACGTTCAGATGAGAGCGGAGCCACTGAACGTCGGCGGGATCATAGGCTGCGGCGACGGAGTCGGAGCGCAGGGCCATGAGGTCGCTGATTTCGGGGCGGGCGAGATAGTTGAGATGACGGTCAATAAGGTCCTGATAGCGAGTAAGTTTCGCCGCATGGTAACCGCCAATGGACTTATGGAAATAACTGGGTCCCGCGGTATAGAAATTGTTGACGTCAAGGACTCGATAGTCGGGGTCGGGGTCTTGAAGAATAGCCTTGTCGGCAGCCGAGGCTTCAAACGGACGCTCCGAAACAGGGGCGACAAAACTATCGTGGTTAAGATAGCGACGGTCAGCCGTAAAGAGGTCGAGAAGCACGGCAACTCCAATGATTCCTACAGCGACCTTGCGCGACATCTTGCCGTTGGCGAAAGCCACGAGGACAGCCAAGGCCACGGCGATAAAGAGGAAGGAGCGAAGAGAATCCGACTCGACCATCGAGAGGCGCAACGACTTGGCGGCCTGAAGAACCGAGGGATAATCGGCAATGTTAAAGTCCTGAGGCAGAACCCCGTAGGCTACATACTGGGCAATAGTCTGGCTGTCACGTTCGCCCATAACGGCCTCACCGAAAATTCCGGGAAAGAAGATTCCGAGCAGGCAGATGAAGAGGCAGATTCCAAACGACCCCAGAAGCGGGCGACGATAGGTTTTCCAAGGCGTCTGAGCCGTCAGCAATTCGCGCAGGCCGAGAATTGCAAGCAGCGGAATCGTGAACTCGGCAATCACGAGGATAGACTCGACGGTGCGGAACTTTGAATATCCCGGCATAAAGTCGATGAAGAGGTCGGTGAACCACATCATATTGCGGCCCCAGGCCAAGAAAATCGACAGAAGGGTCAGCACCACCAAAGCCCACTTGAGGGGCCCTTTGACGGCAAAGCAGCCGAAGAGGAAAAGCGCAAGAATAATTGCCCCGACATAGACCGGTCCGTTAGTTCCCTCGGCGCCGCCAAAGTAGGGTCCGAAAATCTGGAGCAGAGACATTTCAGGCGAACGGCGCATCAGGTCGCGTGCCTCGTCAGAATCGAGCATCGACGTAGGCACTACCGAGCCTTTTTCGGGCTTTGCCGACGCGCCGCCCTTCACGTTGGGAATCAGCAGCGAGAAGGTTTCGGCCTTCTCATAGGAATACATAGTGATATAATCGCGGTCGAGTCCGGAAGATTGGGCCGACTGCTCGGAGGCGGGCTGAGTGAGTTCGGAATGGCGCCCGCGCATTGTCTGCTTCGAATACTCGTAGGTATTATAAAGATTGGGGCTATTGGCAGCCACGGCCAGGAGCATAGCCCCGGCGAGGACGGCAGTGTTTATTCCCCAGTTTTTCAGCGACTTATTGCGATAAGCCTCAACGCCATAGGCAATTACAAACCCGGCCATCACCCACGCGAAATAGTAGGACATCTGGACATGGTTTGACGAAATTTGGAGCGTCATGAAGAGGGCGGCAAGGGCCGCGCCGGCAATGCGCCTGTTGCGATAAATCAAGACGAGGCCGGCAATCGTCGGCGGAACATAGGAGAGAGTGATGAACTTCCATAGATGGCCCGCGCCAATAATTATGACGAAATAGGAACTCAATCCCCAGGCTACGGCGCCGATTAGAGCCAGCGAGGTCCGGCAGCGCATTGCGAGCAGGAGAATAAACATTCCTAACATCATCATGCAGAGCAGGTTGGCCGGCTGCGGCAGGAAGAGGCCATAAAGCGAATTGAGCCAGGAGAAGAGGGCCGTGGAACCGTAGGAGGGCGAAATCTGGAAAGCAGGCATCCCGGAAAAGAGCGAGTTGGTCCACCATGAGGTCTCGCCGGGATTATCGGCTCGGAACTCCACGAGTTCCTGACCGTTGGCCGCGCCCTGGAGCATATCGTGCTGGCGCAAGACATTGCCTTCGACAGCGTCGGGCCAGAAAAACGCCAGCGCAATGGCCACGATGACCACCACGGAACCCGCCAGGGCGAGCAAATGCTTCTTATTCATCATAGATATGTATCGTTGAATTTTGATTTTACGTCGTTGACTATCTGCTTGATTTGTTGCTCCTTAGCGATAGGACATATGAGCAACACATCGTCAGTGTCGGCCACAATATAATCCCGCAGGCCGTCGGCCACAATGATTTTACGCGGGTTATTTACGGAGAAAACATTGCCCGTAGAGTCATAGGAAATCACCTGACAACCCTGAGTCACGTTTCCCTGAGAGTTACGCGGCGAACAGTCGCGCAGAGCGCTCCAGGTCCCCAGGTCGCTCCAACCGGGATTGACCGCCTCTACATAGACGTTCGAGGCCTTTTCCATCAGCGCATAGTCGATAGAAATTGCGGGGCAAGCGGGAAATTGGCTTGCAATAAACTCCTTTTCGGTTTTTTGGTCGGTAAAAATCTTATTGTCCACATCGAAACGCGCCTGCAGTTCGGGCGCATATTCATTGAGGGCCTTCATAAGCGACTTGACTGACCAAAGGAAAATTCCGGAGTTCCACTTGAAATCGCCCGAACTGAGAAAAACCTTAGCCAACTCAAGGTCAGGCTTCTCAGTGAAGGTCTTGACCTTTGAGATATGGTCGGTCACGCGAGCGCCCATCTGGATATAGCCATAGCCGGTTTCGGGGCGGGAGGGCTCGATTCCGAGGGTAAGCAGAGCATCGTGGGTCTCGACGAAGTCAAAGCCGCGAAGCAGGGCCCGGTGGAGTTCTGACTCCTTGAGAATCAGATGATCGGCGGGAGTTACCACCATCGAAGCCTCGGGGTCGATAGCCGCGATATGGCGCGCGGCCCACGCAATGCAAGGAGCCGTATTGCGGCGTGCGGGTTCAAGAAGAATATTTCGAGGGTCAACCGCGGGCAACTGCTCGCGGATAAGTCCTTCATAGTCAGCATTGGTAACGATAATCACATTCTCGGGCGCGACAATCTCGACCATACGGTCAAAGGTCATTTGAAGCAACGACCTTCCCGTACCCATAAAGTCGATGAATTGCTTGGGCTTTGCCTGGCGCGACGACGGCCAAAAACGGGAGCCGACGCCCCCACACATTATGACACAAAATCTATTAGCCATATCAGAAAAGAAGTAATTTTCCGCAAAGTTAAGCAAAAAAACTCATAACCCCAAGCCCTGCTCCTTATATATATTAAAAGGAGTAGGCGAAGAAGAAGCGGGTGGAAGTGAACTTGCGCCGATAGTGGTCGCCCCCCGTTCCGTTGAGGCTGAAAGAGTCGGCGGGTTTCCAACGGTAGGTCTTGTCCTTGAAGTGGCCGTAGGCATGGCGAAACTCAAAACCGACCGCAAAACGGCTCCAGGCTATTTTTGCTCCATAGTCGATAATATTGACAAATCCGGGCTCGCATACGTAAGGGCCACGCTTGAGCCGCTTCATTCGCTCGCCGTCGGCATCGACGGGAGTCGCCCTATAGATCGACATTCCGAAGGCGGGCATATAATGGGCAAACAGATTTATTTTGAGCGAGGCCATCCGGTTGTTGGCCCAGGAGAAGGGAGCAATCGAAACGGAGGGTCCTACGCCGCAAACTCCGGCCATAAAACTCATACGCTTGATTTTCAACTTCGACGGATAATGCTCGAAGCCGAGACCGCCAAGACCGGAATTTTCGCTGAATACGGGAATACGCTCGGCGGCATCATAGCCAATCAGTTCCACATCGACCCAGCGAACATCTACCCCCACCTTGATGAAGGCGCCGAAGCCCTTACCTTGCGGAAAGAGATAGGAGGTTCCCTGATTGAGATAAAAACCCATGGAAGTATATTCGCGCGGAAGGTTCAGTGCATCCGTATGGCCCAGGAGGGTAAAACCAATGGCCGAGTAGCGCCCGCGGCCCCAAACCTGATTATTGTAATAATCGGCATCGAGAAGGTCAAGGCGTTCGCGTGCGGCGGCGATTTCGCGGTCGAGCGAATCAATGCGCGCGCTATTTGACATATCGCGTCCAAGGGCAACCGGAATCGCCCCCCAAAGAAAACAAAAAACAAAAATCCACTTCTTCATAACCACAAAGTTACAAAATTTTCCATATTTGGCACGAATCCCCAAATTTAAATTGCCGAAAATGGCACGAATCCCCAAATTTGGAGTGTTCAAAAGGTGTTGAAAAGCGGTTGAAAGGGGTGTTGAAAAGGGCCGGAAACTGTTGATTTCGGGGGAGGCAAAAAACGGTGTTTACAGTAATTAACAGCAAAAGACGAGTTATTTACTTTGAAATCCGTAAAATTTTATTAACTTTGTAGGTTGTTAACAGTATGTTGATAAGTAGGTTTAGCCGCTTATTTTCAGCAATTTAGACTGTTAATAACTCGGTAAATAACTGTTGATAGCAATTGATAACCGAAAAAAGCAAGCCTTCGGGCAAAAAGTTATCAATGAAATTAACAGCCTTTATTCTTTCTTATAAATATTTTTTTTAAAAACTTATGAAAGAAAAAATAGAGCGATTAAAAAAGGAGCGCAACGCAGTGATCCTGGCTCATTATTATGCGCGCCCTGAAATTCAGGACATCGCGGACTATATCGGCGACTCGCTGGCACTGGCTCAGATTGCCGCCGGCCTTGACGCGCCCGTAATAGTTATGTGTGGTGTGAATTTTATGGGCGAGACGGCCAAGATTCTTTGTCCGGAGAAGACGGTGCTCCAGCCGGATATGTCGGCGGGTTGCTCACTGGCCGATTCGTGTCCGGCCGACCGTTTTGAAGCGTTCATCAAGGAGCATCCGGGGCATACGGTCATCAGTTATGTGAATACGTCGGCCGAGGTGAAGGCCTTGAGCGATGTACTGGTGACTTCGTCAAATGCGCGAAAAATAGTAGATTCATTCCCGCCCGACGAAAAGATTATTTTCGGTCCTGACCGGAATCTGGGCAACTATATAAACTCCGTGACGGGTCGGCAGATGATTCTTTGGGACGGTGCCTGCCATGTCCATGAAGAGTTTAGCGCCGAAAAGTTGGCGGCGCTGAAGGCGGCGCATCCTCAGGCTCGGGTTCTGGCTCATCCGGAGTGTAAGAAGCCGGTCATTTTGCTGGCCGACGTGGTCGGGTCGACCGCGGCGCTGCTGAAGGCGGCTACGGAGGCTCCTGACGGTTCGGAATTTATCGTAGCCACGGAGAGCGGAATACTCCACGAGATGAGGAAACTCAATCCCGGGAAGACGTTTATTCCGGCTCCTCCGGCCGACAGCACCTGCGCCTGCAATGATTGCGCCTATATGAAACTCAACACGCTGGAGAAGGTTGCAAACTGTCTGGAGACGATGCAGCCGGCCGTGGAGGTCGACCCGCAGGTAGCGGCCAAGGCTCGCAAGCCCATTCAGCGAATGCTGGAACTTTCATAAACCCTCAACCCTCAACCATAAACCCTAAACTATAAACCATAAACACTCAACACTAAACACTCAACCATAAACACTCAACACTAAACAAATATGGACAAATATCATCAGGCAATTGCCGACTCACAAGTAACCACCGACGACGCTGCCGTCAAGGCTGCCGTGGAGAAGATTCTCGCCGAGAAACTTCAGGAAAATATGAATCAGGATGTCTACAAGCAGATTCTCAACAGTATCGACCTGACGACCCTCACCTCAACCGATTCGCCCCAAAGCGTAGCGAACTTCACCGAGCGCGTCAACGCGTTCGACAATGAGTATCCCCAGTATCCCAATGTTGCCGCCATCTGCGTCTACCCTAACTTCGTGCCCGTGGTGCGCACGGTTCTGGACGTCAGCGGAGTGAACGTGGCTGCCGTCAGCGGTGCTTTCCCGTCGTCGCAGACCTTTATTGAAGTGAAGGTAGCCGAAGTTGGTATGGCCATTGCCGAGGGTGCCGACGAAATTGATATCGTCTTCAACGTTGGCAACTATCTCGACGGCGACTATGAGGAGGTATGTGACGAAATCGCCGAACTGAAACACAGTTGTCGCGGCGGTCGTCTGAAAGTAATCCTTGAGACGGGCGCGCTGAAGACGGCCGAAAACATCAAGGCCGCCTCGGTTCTCAGCCTCTATGCCGGCGCTGACTTCCTGAAGACATCTACCGGCAAGGAATATCCCGGCGCATCGCTTGAAGCTGCCTACGTGATGGCTCAGTGCATCAAGGAGTATTTTGAGAAGACCGGCAACCGCGTCGGCTTCAAAGCCTCCGGTGGTGTACGTTCGACCGAAGATGCCGTCAAGTACTATACTATAATTAAGGAAGTGCTTGGCGAAGAATGGCTCACCAACGAATATTTCCGCATCGGGGCCTCCTCGCTTGCCAATAATGTACTGGCCAGCCTTACGGGTCAGGCCGATATTAAGTTCTTCTGATGGAAAAAAAATACTGGATCATAGTTGACGGTCGTCCTCAGGGGCCTTTTGCTCCCGAGCAACTCAAGTTGCGCCGCGACTTTACGGCCGAACTTCCCGTCTGGTTCACCGGGCTTAACGACTGGACTACGGCGGGAAATATACCTGAACTGGCTGACCTTCTGGCCGAGCCGGAGCCTCAAATCCGCGAGATAGTTGAGGAGACGGTCATTATTGAAGAAGAGCCGGCCGGAGCGGTTGAAAATCAGCCTCAGCGGCTCAACAGTTCGCCCGCCGCGAGCGCCTGGGTCCGTCAGGCCGCCGATGTTCCCGTCGAGCCTATGCCGACGAGTTACCTGGCGTGGAACATCGTGATGACCCTCTGCTGCTGTCTGCCCTTGGGCGTTGCGGGCATCTTTTTCAGTTCAATGGTTGCCCAAAAATGGCAGCGAGGCGACTATGAGGGCGCCCGGAAGGCCTCGAATCGCGCCGCGTGGTGTCTGATTCTCTCCTTTGTGCTCGGCCTCGTTGCGTGGCCCTTCCAGTTGCTTTTCAATGCGGCCAGCCTATGATAATCCGCATCAATCGCCTCCGCTTCTATGCCTACCATGGCGTTCTTGATCGCGAACGCAAGGTAGGGCAGGAGTTCGAAGTGGACCTGGCGCTCAATGTTGAGGGCTACGACGGGTCGGACCGTCTGGAGTCGACGTTGAACTATGCGGAGGTCATAGACGTTGTCAAGGAGGAGATGAGTACTCCCTCGAACCTGATTGAGTATGTAGGCCGGCGTATTGCCGACCGCTTGGTCGGGAGGTTTCCGCAGATTGCGGGCGGCAGTGTGACCGTGCGCAAACTCCGGCCTCCGGTCGAGGCTGAACTCGATTCAGTAGAAGTAGTATTGGAAATACAAAATACGGAATACAAAGTACAAAATTAAAAATAGATAATCAAAATTCAAATACTTTAAGAAATGGACAAAATCAGTTACGCTCTCGGACTCAGCATGGGCAATAATTTCAAGGCCAGCGGAGTCAACGAAATCAATGTCAAGGACTTTGCAGCCGGCGTTGCCGCCGTGTTTGGCGAAGAGCCCCTTCAGATGACCTACGATGAGGCCAAGAAGGTTATTCGCGAATATTTTGAAGAAATGGAAAAGCGCAATCAGGAAGCCGCTGCTGCCGCCGCTAAGGTCAACGAAGAGGCCGGCAAGTCTTATCTGGAAGAAAACGGCAAGCGCGCAGAAGTGGTCACCACTCCCTCGGGCCTGCAGTATGAAGTGCTCGAAGAGGGCAACGGCCCGCAGCCCGCAGCCGGCGACCAGGTTAAGGTTCACTATACCGGACGCCTGATTGACGGCACCGTGTTTGACAGCAGCGTTGAGCGCGGCGAGCCCGCAACCTTCGGCGTTACGCAGGTTATTCCCGGCTGGGTTGAAGCCCTGCAGTTGATGAAGGCCGGCTCGAAATGGCGCCTCCATATTCCCTCTAACCTCGCTTACGGTCCTCAGGGCGCGGGCGGCGTGATCGGCCCGAACTCCACTCTTATCTTCGACGTGGAATTGCTCGAAGTTATCGGTAAGTAATGAGCCTGCTCCGAAAATTGATTCTCATAGCGGCGACTCCCCTGCTTGCGGGCAGCGGAGGCGCCGCCTGCTTTGCTTCGACTACGGCCGAAGAGAGCGGCGACATGACCGATGCGGCCGCCACGATTATAGGCCGCTCGATGGCTGATTTCGTCAAGATGCTCGACGAAAGCGGCGTCAAGATTGAGCGCGAAAGGTTTCTGACTGAGGTGCTTACCGTCTTCAACGGCGGTGAAGTCGGCGGCTACACCGAAGCGTCGGCAATGACCGCTATCAACCGATTGGTTAACCCCTCGACGGGTCGCGGACCTGCGATTCCTGATGCCGATGAGGCTGCGGAAATTGCCTGGGTCGACGAGAAAAAATCACTTCCCGGGGCCGAAGTTCTTCCGGGCGGAATAGTACTTCAGACCCTTCGGGCCGGCAAGGGAGCCTTTCCGGCACCCGGCTCGTTGGTCAGAGTGATGTATACCGGCCGATTGAGTAACGGGACGGTTTTTGACAAGACCGACGAGCCTTTTGATTTGCCCCTCGACCGCGTGATTCCCGGCCTTGCACAGGCCGTTATGATGATGCGCGCGGGCGGTCAGTATCGCGTCTTTATCCCGCCGGCCCTCGGCTATGGCAGTGAGGCGGTTATGGACCTTATTCCGGCCAATTCGGCGCTTGATTTTACAATTGAATTCTAAACCCTGTTTTTTTCTGTTTTGTTAACGATGAAAAAGATTCTGTTCGGCGCACTTGCCGCCGTCGTGCTGACTGCCTGCGGCAACAGCCATAAAACACCCTCCTCGAACGAAACGCTCGAAAACCTGCTTGCTTCGCGCCTCGAACACGCCTCTAACTGGGAGGACTCGGTGATTGCCGTAAACGGTACTTTTATGGGCGGTTATTTCAACTATAATCTCCATGCCGACCCCGAGTTGAGCAGTAACCTCAATATGAAGGAAGTTGAGCGAGGAATCCGCCAGGTGATGGCCACGGACACTACCGACATGAGTTATATCTATGGTATTCAGGTAGGTATGACTATTCTCAACACCTTTAAGGAAATCTCTATGAGTATGCCGGTCGACAAGGCTAAACTTATGGAGTCGATTATGGGCGCCCTGCGTCTCGACTCGGTCGACCGCGACCAGTTGCTCGAGATTCGCCGCGAATTTGAAAAGATGGACAGCGAGGTCAAGAAGCGCCACGAAGCGGAAATTGATCAGGAAATCTACAGTTCGCGCGAGGCCAATGAAAATCGCCTCTTTGCCGAGGCTTTTGAGGCCAAACTCATCTCCAATCCCGACTTTAAGAAGATTGGCGACGGAATCTACTGCAAGGTCGAAACCGAAGGCTCGGGCGAAACTTTCCAGCCCACCGACAAACTGCGCGCCACCTATACTATTTTGCGTCTGAGTGGCGAACCCGTTGAAAACGCATCAAACAAGGCGATGTTTGCCGGCCACGCCCCCAACCCGATGCTGAACGCCGTCCTCAAGTATATGAAGCCCGGCGAGAAAGCGCAGTTCTTCGTCCCCTATACCGCCGGCTACGGTATTCAGGGCAACCCCGAAGCGGGCATCGGCCCCTGCGAGTCGCTCCTCCTCTTCGTCGACTGCAATTCGTAACCAATGCCAAGGGAAAGGCGGCGTCCCGCCGCCGCCAACACCTCGCCACCATCAGTGCCGGAGGCACGAGATGATGGGTAACCCCGTACTTCAGTACGGGGGAAACGTGTACACAGAACCCGGGACTGTCCCGGAGGGACGTCTAATGGTACCATAAGGCGTGCCTCCGGCACTTACTTTCTGAGGATGATCACGGTCCCCGCACTGAAGTGCGGGGTTACCCACAATCTCGTGCCTCCGGCACTCAGATATTACAGAGTATTTCTATAGACGCTTGCGCGTCTGCCACGCGAGGGCGCGTGGCGTTCCCGGTGCAACAGCCTTTGAGGCTGCTAAACGATTTCAGGGTATATTTTTAAAGGCGACCCCGAGTTGGGTCGCCTTTAATATTCTGTAGATTCAAAAGTTATTTCATGGCTTTGGCGGCATCGAGGGCGGCTTTATAGTCGGGCTCGGTGCCGATTTCGTCAACGAGTTGCTCGTAGACAATGCGGCGGTCGCCGTCGACAACAATCACGGCACGGGCCAGGAGGCCGGCGAGCGGTCCGTCGATAATCTGGAGACCATATTTCTGAGAAAACATCGGGCAGCGGAAGGCTGAGGCCACGATTACATTGTTGATACCTTCGGCGGCACAGAAGCGCTTGGCAGCGAAGGGAAGGTCCATGGATACGTTGATTACAGTAACGTCGGGAATCTGCGAGGCTTGCTGGTTAAACTTGCGCACGGACATTGCGCAAACCTCCGTGTCGAGGCTCGGGAAGACGTTGAGTATCAGTTTTCTGCCCTGAAATTCGGTGCAGCGCAGTTCCTTGAGGTTAGTGTCTACGAGGGTGAAACAAGGGGCTTTTTCGCCAACGTGAGGAAGGCTGCCATAAGTGTGAATAGGGTTTCCCTGAAAATAAATAGTTTCCATAAAGCGTGTGTTTTTTCGAGTGAGTAAATAAAGAGATATAGGGGGTGACTACAGTTGCGTAATCATCTGTATAACGTCGGTTTCGGTTTCTTTGTTCAGACCGATTACAAGATTTCTTACGGTCGCGCTGCGGTCGCAGACAAGGATTACCGGCAGGTCGGCGGCGCCACATTCCGTAGCGAGTTTTTTTGCGCCGATAAGGGCAGTTTCGCCCGGGCGCAGTTGGCCGAGGAGGTCCGTGGCGCTCTCGGGGTTGCGCTCCATGCAGGCCCAGATTACGGAGGTCTCCACGGGGCTGCGGTCAACGGCCCTCCGGACGGCCTCGACGAGTTCCGGGGCGAGGGTTGAGCGCGATTCGAGCATCACTACGAGCACGGGCGTAAGGAATTCTTCGCCCTCTTGGCGGGTCATGCGCCCTTGGCCGTCGGCCAGTTGAATCGAGAAGCCGGGGAGCGGCTCGCCGCGCATCTGCTCAATGGCGAAGTTGCTCTGCCTGTGGTTGGCAAACGCGTCGCCATAGCGCTCGCGCAGTAACTCTTCGCTCAGGGAGGTCAGCGTAGGCTCCGCCGGAGCGAATGTGGCGCTGATTTGCTGCGCCGTGATGGTCCCGGGATTGAAATCGGCGGCATAGCGCAGCGGGCGCCCCGTCGATGAGTCGAAGGTCCATTTAAATTCGGCGTCGACCTCGCCGCCGGTCAGACGCTCGGTCCTGACGGTCAGTTCGTCGGCATTGGAGGTTACCTCAGTATGATACTTTTCGGTGTCGGCGCCAAACGTGCGCAGTTGCGAGGCAATATTTTCCGGAAGCAATTCCGTAAACTGCACCCTCGGGGGCTCCTGCTTGTCCCATCCTTGGTGGATTTCCTGCAGGCGGCGGTTGCGATAGTTATAGAAGTTGCCGCCAAAGCGCGCGGCCCAACCCTTCTGGGCCGCCTTGTCGACGCTCCAGTCAATGAGCCATTGGCCCGGCTTGAGGGCCTGCAAATCGACCGTATAGACAATATCGTCCTCGGCCTGCGGCAGCGTGATTGAGTAACTGACCGTCGACGCATAGGGGTTCATCCGCTCCAGAGCCGATGCTACACTTTCTATTTCCTGACCGGCCGCTGCTATGGCCCCGAAGCCGACCGCAAGGCCTATGATTATTCTTTTGACTTTCATTTTTCAGTTTCCTTTAGGTGGAGACAAATTTACGGATTTTGTCCGAAAAACGGAAACCGGACAGAAAATTTTCAAAAAAATTCCCCCTTATTATTGCCGTCGCCTCAGCGCTCCCCGTAAGGGCATCAATATCATCAATGGCAAGAAAATAGTGCTTTAATTCATGTAATCCTTTATCGGAAAAGGTCGGGGCCCGCGCCCCGACCTTTTTTCATCCAAGGGAAAGATTATTGGATTTGGCGGAGGATTTCGGCTACTATGCGCTCCTGGCGGGCGGGCGTGATGTCCGGGCCCGAGGGGATGCAGAGGCCGCGCGCAAAGAGGCTTTCGGAGACGCCGTTGACATAGGCGGGTGCGCTTTTAAACACGGGCTGGCAGTGCATCGGCTTCCAGAGCGGTCGGCTCTCGATATTGACCTCCGCCAGGGCCAGACGCAGCGCCTCGACGTCGGCGTCAGGCTCGCAGTCGGTGTGGGGCGACGTGGCCGCGTGGGTCACTCCCGCCGCGCCCCCTATGGCGCCGCTGATTGTTTGGCTATAGGCTTTTTCGCGACCTTTGATTTCAATGTCGGGCGAGAGCAGAATGGTTGTCAGCCAATAGTTTGCGTCAAATTCATCCGACGGGTTGCTCTGAACGAATATGCGCGGCTCGCCGGCAAACAGTTCGCAATAAAGTTGGTGAACCCGGCGGTGGTGGGCCAGATGCTCGCCCGCAATTTCCAGTTGGGCGCGGCCGATGCAGGCCGAGATGTTGCTCAGGCGGTAGTTGTAGCCCACGTGTTCGTGATGATAATAGGGGTAGCCTTCGCGGGCCTGGGTGGCAAAGAACTTGACGCGCTCGGCCGCCGCCTCGTCGGGGCATATCAGGGCGCCGCCGCCCGAGGTGGTAATCATCTTGTTGCCGTTGAAACTCAGTACGCCGTAGTCGCCGAAAGTGCCCGCCGACTGACCGCAATATTCGGAGCCGAAGGCCTCGGCCGCATCTTCGAGTATCGGAATTTCAAACTCGTCGGCAATCGCCCGTATCTCCTTGATTTTCGAGGGCATACCGTAGAGGTGGACCATTACTATTGCGCGCGGTTTGCGCCCCGTGGCGGCTATGCGCTCCTCGATTGCCCGCCGAAGCAGGTTGGGGTCCATATTCCAGGTTTGGGCCTCGGAGTCGATGAATACCGGGGTGGCCCCGACGTAGGCAACCGGGTTGACGCTTGCGCTGAAAGTCATTGACTGACAGAGCACTTCGTCGCCCTTATTCACCCCGAGGGCTATCAGCCCCAGATGAAGCGCGGCCGTTCCGGAACTGAGGGCTACGACCGGTTTGTCGGTGCGCAAAAACTGCTGCAGTTCCTTTTCAAAGGCGTTGACGTCCGGACCCATCGGGACGGCCCAGTTGGCGTCGATAGCCTTTTGAATATATTCCATTTCGCGTCCGCTCATATGCGGCATGCAAAGAATCAGGCGTTCATTCTTCATCATATTTTTCGTAGGGTGAATTGTTGCTTTTAAATTCGGGGACAAGCGTTTTCAGGGCCTTGATCGCGGCGGCTTCGTCGCCCTTCTCGGCGAGGTCGAGCAGCGAGCCTATGGCGCGGGCAACCTCCTGATGGTCGGCCGGGCGAACCCGCGCAATCTTCAGTAGCGGGTGAGGCCCCGGAAGGGTCAGTTCGTCGGTGGTCAACACCTCCTCATAGAGTTTTTCGCCCGGGCGCAAGCCGGTGTATGAAATCTGCTCATAGCCTTTGCCCCAGAGGGTTATGATTCGCCGCGCAAGGTCGGCAATGCGTACCGGCTTGCCCATGTCGAAGACAAAAATCTCGCCGCCGTGGCCCAGCGCCGCGGCCAGAAGCACCAGTGCGCAAGCCTCGCTGATGAGCATAAAGTAGCGGACCACTTCGCGGTGGGTGACCGTCAGCGGCCCTCCCGCGGCCAGTTGGCCCATAAAGAGCGGAACCACGGAGCCGCTGCTCCCCAGGACGTTGCCGAAGCGGGTAGTGACGAAGCGCGTCGGCCCCGCATGGCTCTGGACGTAGAGTTCGCAGGCGCGCTTTGTGGCCCCCATGATGTTAGTGGGGTTCACGGCCTTGTCGGTCGAGACCATGACAAAGCGCTCAACGCCATAGTTGACGCTCAGTTCGGCCAGCAGCCGCGTGGAGCCTATGTTGTTGCGAATGGCCGTCAGCGGGCAGCGCTCCATCATCGGGACATGCTTGTAGGCCGCCGCGTGAAAGACTATCTCCGGACGGAACGTGCGGAAGATGCGGTCCATATCCGACGGGTCGCAACAGTTGGCCACGACAACCTGCTCCGGACTCCCCAGGGCGAGCGAGAGGTTATGGAGCCCCGTCTCCGCCTGGTCAACAAGGCAGAGGCTTACTCCCTCAAGCCGGCTCAACTGGCGCGACAACTCGCTGCCGATGCTCCCGGCGGCGCCGCTCACGAGGATGCGGCGACCCGACAGAGCCCCGGCCACGGCTCCCATTTCCGGGAGTATAGGCTCGCGTCCAAGCAGGCACGATAGGTCCTTTTCGGTCATTATTTTCATAATTTTCAAGCAAATTTAATCATTTATGCCGAAATTTCCGTAACTTTGTCAAAATATTTATGCAATAAATGAATACTGTAACTTATAATGGACTGACTTTCAAGCCGTTTATTACCGCTGACCTTATCGCCGAGCGTATTCAGGCGATTGCCGACGAAATTACGGCTCAGTTCAGCGGCAAGAACCCGCTGATTGTTTGTGTGCTTAACGGCGCATTCCCCTTTGCGGCCGACCTTTTCCGCGCCCTCGGATGCGACGCCGAGATTGCCTTTGTCCGACTCAGTTCCTATGCCGGAATGGAGTCGACCGGCGAGGTGCGTCAGGTCGTCGGCCTCACCGACCCCGTCGAGGGGCGCCCCGTAATCGTGGTCGAGGATATTATCGACACGGGCCGCACCATGCAGAAGTTTCTCGGCGACCTTCGCCGCCTCAACCCCAGCGACCTCAAGGTAGCCACCCTGCTCTTCAAGCCCGAGAGCCTCAAAGTCGACATCAAGCCCGACTATATCGGCTTCACCATTCCCCCAAAGTTCATTATCGGCTTCGGCCTCGACCTCGACGGACAGGCCCGCAACCTCCGCGATATCTACGTCTTAGCCGACGAAAATCAAAAAAACTAAATACCTCAACCATAATGAATCTCGTAATTTTCGGAGCCCCCGGCAGCGGCAAAGGCACTCAGAGCGAGCGCCTTGTTGAACGCTACGGACTCCACCATATCTCCACCGGCGAACTCCTTCGCGACCATATTGCCCGCGGAACCGAACTCGGCAAGGTGGCCGACGCCCTCATTTCCCATGGCAACCTGATTCCCGACGAACTGATGCTCGACATCCTTTCGAAGGAACTCGACGCCCACCCCGAAGCCAAGGGCGTAATTTTCGACGGCTTTCCCCGCACTATTCCGCAGGCCGAAGAACTCGCAAAGATTCTCGAAAAGCGCGGCTCGAAGGTCGATGCCGTCGTTGGCCTCGAAGTCCCCGAAGAGGAACTGACCGAGCGCCTCATCAATCGCGGCAAGGCCTCGGGCCGCGCCGACGATAACGCTGCCACCATTGCCAAGCGCCTCGAAGTCTACAACCGTCAGACCCAGCCCCTGAAGGAGTTCTATAACCGCCGCCTCTCCTACTATCCCGTGCACGGCTCGGGCGACATCGACGATATTTTCAAGGCTATCACCGACATTGTCGACCCCATTCAGCAGGCCGAGAAATGACCCCCGCAACGCCCTATTATATCGTCTATGAGTCGAAACTCCGGCGCAATATCGAACTGATTCGCGACGTTGCCGCCCGTGCCGGAGTGGAAATCATCATGGCTTTCAAGGCCAACGCCCTCTGGCGCTCTTTCCCTATTTTTCGCGAATATGGAGTGAACGCAACCGCCTCGTCGCTCAACGAACTGCGCCTGGGCCGTGAGGAGTTGGGCGCCGAAATTCATTCCTACTGCCCTGCCTACACCGAGGAGACCATCGAAAAATATCTCGACGGCTCAACCCATATCACCTTCAACTCCCTGAGTCAGGCCGAACGCTTCCTCCCCGCCGTCAAGGCCCGCGCAGGCAAGGTTTCCGCCGGCCTGAGGGTCAATCCGCGCTGTTCCGTCGTCGAGACCGACCTTTATAATCCGGCCCTCCCCGGAAGTCGCTTCGGCGTCAGCCCCGAGGATATGCCCGACCGGCTCCCTGACGGAATCGAGGGGCTCCATTTCCATGCGCTATGCGAAGGCTCGGCCGACGATCTTGCCAAGGTCCTCGAAGCCTTTGAGGCGCAGTTTGCCAAGCATATTGACCAAGTCAAGTGGGTCAACATGGGGGGCGGACATCTGATGACGCGCCAAGGGTATGATACGGACCGCCTTGTTGAGATTCTGCGCGGATTTCGTGAGCGCCACCCCGGAGTCAAGGTTATACTCGAACCCGGTTCGGCCTGGACCTGGCGCACCGGCGACCTGATTACCTCCGTGGTCGACATTGTTGAAAACCAAGGGGTTAAGACCGCTATTATCGACGCCAGTTTCGCCTGCCATATGCCCGACACTCTCGAAATGCCCTATCAGCCGCTGATTTCCGAGGCGTCTGAGGGCGGAGAGCATGAATATCGCCTCGGCGGAAACTCCTGTCTCAGCGGCGACTTCTGCGGCCCCTGGAGTTTCGACGCCCCCCTGCGCCCCGGTCAGCAACTCACCCTGGAGGATATGAACCATTATACGACCGTCAAGACCACCATGTTCAACGGTATTCAGCACCCCTCCATAATTCTGGAGCGGGCCGACGGTTCCCGCCAATTGCTCCGCGAGTTCACCTACGATGACTATAAATCGCGAATGTCCTGATGTTCAGCGTAATTATTCCCGTCTATAACCGCCCGGACGAGATGGAGGCACTGCTTGCCTCACTCGACGCCCAGACCGCAAAGCCCTTTGAGGTGGTTGTGGTCGACGATGGCTCTACCCTACCCTGCGCCGACCTCTGCGCCCGCTATCCGTTCGTAAAATACTACTGGAAGGAGAACGAGGGGCGCTCGATAGCCCGCAACTATGCGATGGAGCGTGCCTCCGGCGATTATTTCATCTTCTTCGACTCCGACTGCATCATCCCGCCGACCTATTTCGAGACCCTGCAGTCGCTCGCTCCCCTACCCGACTGCTTCGGCGGGCCCGACGCCGCCCACGAGTCCTTTTCGACCCTACAGAAGGGTATCAACTTCGCGATGACCTCCTTTCTGACCACCGGCGGCATCCGCGGCGGCAAGGTGAGCCTCGAGAAGTTCACCCCCCGAACCTTCAATATGGGTTTCAGCCGCGAGGTCTATGACCGCGTCGGCGGCTTCCGAGAGATGTTCAGCGAGGATATCGATATGTCGATGCGCATCCGCCGCGAGGGCTTCACGATGAGCCTCATCCGTCAGACGCCCGTCTACCATAAGCGCCGTATGTCGTGGCGCAAGTTTGCCCGTCAGGTCTACGTATTCGGTATGAGCCGCATAACCCTCAAGACCCTATATCCGGGCTCGCTCAAGGCCGTTCATTGCCTCCCCGCCCTCTTCCTCCTCGGCTCCCTTTTCCTGCTGATTATGGGCATTTTCGTGAGCCCCTGGTGGCTCCTCCCCCTCGGCGTCTACGCCGTCGCTCTTTTTCTCAGCGCCTTGGCATCCGACGGGCTGAAAGTGGCCCTCTGTGCGGTTCCCGCCTCCTTTATCCAACTCTACGGCTACGGCGCCGGATTCATCAAGGCCCTCCTGACCGGCCGAAACGAAGCCGCCGAAGTCGAAATTCGCAAAGGCAAAAATGAGTGAGCAGTCAACGATGATGCGCCATCTGGCCGACGACGACAAGCCGCGCGAAAAGGCCCTCGCCCAAGGAATCGGCGTGCTCTCCGACGCCGAACTCCTCGCAATCCTCCTGCGCGTCGGCATCAAGGGCAAAAACGTTCTCGAAGTGGCCCGCGAGATTCTCCGGCTTCACGACAACGACCTCGCCAAACTTGCCCGCACCACCCCCCGCGCCCTCGCCAAGATGGTCCCCGGCATCGGTCCCACCAAGGCCATCACCCTGATTGCTGCCCTCGAACTCGGCCTGCGCTGTCGCGGCGCCGTTGACCGTGCGGCCCAAACCCGCCCGATTACCGGCTCCGAAGCCCTCTACGAATACATCCGCGGACGCCTCGAAATGCTGACCCACGAAGAGTTCTGGATAATCATTCTCAATCAGCGGTTGGTCCCCGTGGCCTGCGAGCGCATAACCCAGGGAGGCATTGCCGCCACCCTCGTCGACGTCAGGATGCTCTTCAAGCGCGCAATCGACCATCAGGCCGTAGCCATTGCCCTGGCCCATAATCATCCCAGCGGCCAACTCCGACCCTCCATGCAAGACGACCAACTTACCCGCAAGATAGTCGAAGGCGCCAAACTCCTCGACATCCGCGTCATCGACCACATCATCGTCTCCCCCTCCGCCTACTTCTCCTACGCCGACTCAACCCCCTCCCCCCTCCAATAATCAGAAGGGGTTGGGGGTGGTGAAGCGCATGTCGCGGCGCGTCGTGGGGTGGACGAAGCGGAGGGTCTGGGCGTGGAGACACATGCGGTGTAGCGGCGAGGTGTGGCCGCCGTAGCGTCGGTCGCCGCTGATGGGGGTGCCGAGTTCTTTCATGTGTACGCGAATCTGATTTTTGCGCCCCGTGTCGAGTTCACATTCAACGAGGGTCAGGCCGCGGAGGGTCCCGAGGGTGCGATAGCGGGTAATTGCGAGTTGGCCCTCCTCAGAGTCGGCCGGGAGCGCGTAAACTTCGTGGCGTGAGTTCTCGGCCAGGCGAGTCCTCACGACGCCGTCAGCGGGCTCCGGAGTGCCCTCTACGAGGCAGAGATATTTGCGCTCCAGGACCATGTTGTTCCAATTATGTTGAAGGGCCTCTTTGGCTTCGACGGTCTTTGCGAAGACCATCAGGCCGGTCGTATCGCGGTCGAGGCGGTGAACTATGAAGAGTTTATTGTCGGCGTGGGCCCACTTGAGGTAGTCGCGGAGAATGGAATAGGCGGTTTCGCGGTCGCGCCCGGTGTCGTCGCCCATGGAGAGGAGTCCGTAGCCTTTGTTGACCACGATGATGTCCGAGTCTTCGTAGACAATGCGCAGGCGCCGGTGGGTGAACTGGCGGAACTCGCGGCTGAGGTTCACTTCGACGAGTTCGCCGGGCTGCAGAGGCTGAGTGGCGCGGGTGGTCACGTTGCCCCCTACTCTAACCTGCTTGTGGGCAAGCATTTGCTTGAGTGTAGTCCGCTTGCGGTCGGGCATCTTTTCGGCCAGAAAGGGGAGCAGGTCCATAGGTTCGGCCACTTCGAAAGCGCGAATCACGTCGGGCTTTCCGGCCGAGGGAAGATTGGCGAGTTTGCTCATTTCTTGGCGCGGGTTTTGCGAGCCTTGGGGGCAGGCTGATTTTCAATTATCTCCTTGCATTGTTCGAGGGTCAGCGAGGCGGGTTCCTTGACCGTGCGGGGAATCTTATAGTTTTTGCCGTCGAAGACTATGTAGGGGCCGAATCGACCGTTGAGCACCTTGAGTTCAGGCTCTTCGTCGAACTCCTTAAGGATTTTCGAGGCATCGTCGGCGCGTTTTTGCAGGATGAGTTCTTCGGCTTGCTCAAGGGTTATTTCCGTGGGCTCTATTTCCTTGGGGATGCTGACAAACTTGTCGCCATGCTTGACGTAGGGGCCGAATCGACCGATTGCCACGCTGACCTCCTTGCCTTCAAAGTCGCCGAGGTTGCGCGGGAAGCGGAAGAGTTCGAGGGCATCTTCAAGAGTGATGGTCGACATTGACTGGCCTTTGAGCAGGGAGGCAAACAGCGGCTTCTCCTCGCTTTCAGAGTCGCCGATCTGAACCAGGGGTCCGAAGCGGCCTATCTTGACGCTCACGGGCTTGCCGCTCTCGGGGTGGACGCCAAGCAGGCGCTCGCCTACGCGATGCTCTGTGCGCGTCTGCAGGGCCTTGTCGACCTCCGGGTGGAAGCGCTCGTAGAAGTCGCCGATTTCATCTTGCCAGGTGGCTTTGCCCTTGGCTATTTCGTCAAACTGGCCTTCAACCTGGGCCGTGAAGTTATAGTCGAGAATGTCGGGGAAGTTTTCGGCGAGATAGTCGTTGACAACCATTCCCGTATCTGTGGGCACGAGTTTGCCGCGGTCGGAGCCTACGGTTTCCGTGTGCTCGCTGCTCAGTATGGTCCCGGTTATCGGATTGAGGGTCAGGACGTTAAATTGACGTTCGACGCCTTCCTTGTCGCCGCGCTCAACATATTCGCGCTGCTGGATTGTTGAGACAATCGGCGCCCAGGTTGCGGGGCGGCCGATGCGGAGGTCTTCCATCTTCTTAATCAGGGTGCTCTCCGAATAGCGCGGCGGGGCAACCGTAAAGCGCTGGGTAGCAGTGATTTCTACGGCGTCGAGGGGCTCGCCGACGTTGAGTTGCGGAAGCAGGTCTCTCGCCTCGCCCGAATCGTCGTCGCGACCCTCCATATAGACGCGCAGGAACCCGTCGAATTTCATGCTCTCTCCCTGGGCCGTGAAATGCTCCGGGCGATTGCTGACAGTGATTTCTACGGTTGTGCGCTCAAGTTCGGCGTCGGCCATCTGCGAGGCTATGGCGCGGCGGCGAATCAGCGTGTAGAGTTTCTTTTCGCGGTCCGAGCCGTCGATAGTCTCCTTGTCGGCATAGGTCGGGCGAATCGCTTCGTGGGCCTCCTGGGCGCCCTTGGTGGTTGTATGATAGCGGCGGGTCTTGAGATATTCGGGTCCGAGTTTGTCGGTGATGACCTTGGCTATGGTGTTGAGGGCCAACTGCGAGAGGTTGACCGAGTCGGTACGCATATAAGTGATATGTCCGGCCTCGTAGAGGTCCTGGGCAATGCGCATGGTCTGGCTGACGGTGAAGCCGAGTTTGCGCTGTGCCTCCTGCTGGAGGGTCGAGGTGGTAAACGGGGGCGCCGGGCTTTTGCTTACGGGCTTGGTCTGCACATTGCCGATGGCAAAACGGGCTCGGGCGCAATCTTCAAGGAGCACGCGGGCCTCATCCTGATTGGCCAGGCGGGTGCTCAGTTCGGTTTTCAGGCGGGCGCCTTCGGGGGTCGTGAAGAGGCCGTTGACGCGATAGAACTCTTCGCTCTTGAAGCGCTCAATCTCCTTTTCGCGTTCGGCCACGAGGCGCACGGCCACGCTCTGCACGCGTCCGGCCGACAACTGGGGCTTCACCTTGCGCCAGAGCACCGGGCTCAGTTCGAAGCCGACAATGCGGTCAAGCACCCGGCGCGCCTGCTGGGCGTTCACCAGATTCATGTCGATTTCGCGCGGATGGGCAATGGCGTGGAGCACTGCATCCTTCGTAATCTCGTGGAAGGCAATGCGTTTGGTCTTTTCGGGCGTCAGGCCGAGCACTTCATAGAGATGCCAGGCAATGGCTTCTCCCTCGCGGTCTTCATCGGACGCGAGCCAAACCATATCGGCCTTCTTGGCGGCGGCTTTCAGTTCGCGCACCTGCTCCTTTTTTTCGGCGGGAATCTCATAATCGGGCTCAAACGTAGGCTGCCCTCCGTCGCGCTTTTCAAGGTCAACGCCTTTCTTTGTCAGGTCGCGGATATGGCCGCGGCTCGACATTACTTTATAGTCTTTACCGAGAAATTTTTCGATGGTTTTGGCCTTCGCGGGCGATTCGACTATTACGAGATTCATTCTTCTATATTCTCTGTTTAGATTTGTCTTACTTAAGGTTATGCGGGTGCAAAATTACGGCTAATTTTTGGACTTTCAAAATGCAAGGCCAATGTTGTCGACCCATAGTTCCATTCCCAACTGGCCTTCGTAGGCGGTTCCGGAGCCGGCCGAGCACATGACAATCATGTGAGTGGGCTGTGCATTTTCGTCGTCCCATCCCTCTTCCTGCACGGGGACCATTTTCCCCTTTGAGTTGCGGGCATAGTAGGCCTTTTTGCCGTTGAGCAGGCCCATATAACTCTTGTAGCCGGGCTTTTTCGAGGCGTCGCCGTAGATAATCGGAATCTGATGGCCGTTTTTCCAGCCGTTGGTAGAGCCTTGGAAGCGCTGACGTCCCGTGCCGACGCGCTTGGCGTGGATGCTGCCGTCCGGCTCCTCCCAGCGCCGCTGGAGGTAGATGAAGACGTCGCTCGAATCCTGGCCCGGATAGGTTTTCTTGCTGCCGGTAGTGGCGTAGGTCAACTGGCCGCTCTGCGGGTCGATAACCTTATAGTCGAGCACCAGGGCCTTCGGGCGCTTGGTGTAGGGTATTCCCATTTCGAACTTTGAGTAGGGATTGGAGGTGCTCGAAATCGGCTCGTTCATCTGGCCGAGGAAAATCGAGCCGCTGACAAGCACTTCAATGTCGACCAGGCCGAGGACCTTGCAACTCTCGAGCAGGGTGCTCAGGCGCGCGGCCTTCCCCTGGCCGGGACGGTCAACGGGAAAGACGGCGTTCGAGGTCTTCACGACCCCGGCAACCTTGGCGTAGACGTTCGACGTGCCCCAGGGCGAGCCGCCCATATTCTTATAGGCTTTGGCGCCCTCAATGGTTTTCGTCGGGGCGATTTCATAGACCTGCTTGGTCTTGCCGCCAATCAGCCCGCTCTCCTTGATGTTGCGGGTGACCCATTGGTTCATGTTTCCGAAGGGAATAGGCTCGATGGTCTCGGCGTCGGCGCCGAAAGCAGCTATGGCGGCTAAGGCTAATATACTTGAAATTTTCTTCATGTTACTTACTGTTTTGCTCACTGCGGTCGCACCACTATGCGGTGAATTTTGTATTCTGTATTTTGTTTTTTTTTATTTAAAACAGGTGGTAGTCAAGGCGGCGGCGGTGGGAAATCCAGCGATGGCGGAAGTTGGTCCAGGGCATACGCAGGAGCCGGAAGGGAGTTGCCAACAGGACCGGGCGTCCGCGCATAGCCTTGATAGTCGAGCGCCAGGCCAGTGAAATCACGGTCCAGACGGCAATAAGCAGCAAAAGGGCCGCTCCGGCCATCAGCCAGTTTTGAATCCAAATACCGGCCGCTATACTACCTATAACGCATAAAAGCATAATCCAGTTCATAAGAAGCGAAATTGAGAAGTTGCGACGCTGCGAGCGGTCGAGTTCGCGGCTTGAATAGATTCGCGCCGGGCGCTCGGTGCGGAACTCGCGTTTGCCCGAGGGCTGAACGTAGCGCACGTGGGCCTGGGCGGCGAGCACAACCTCCGTGTTGCCGGGCGAACAGAGGCGGCTGACGAAGATGTCGTCGTCGCCCCCGCGCAGGTTCAGGGCGCCGTTGAAGCCGCCGCTGCTGAAAAAGAGGTCCTTGCGGAAGGCGAGGTTGGCCCGGTGGCCGCGCCAGGGCTTGCCGTTGAGGGCTGCCGAGAGCCATTCGGCCGTGTCGACGGAGTTCACGAACGAGCGGTAGCGTACGCCGATGCCGCTGTCGGTCCGCGTTGAGGGCATCGCCGAGCCGATGACCACTTCCGTGCGCGGGTTGGCAAACGGGGCGGCCATGCGGGCGAGCCATTGGTTTGAAAAGAGTCGCGACTGTTCGGTCAGGAGCGCCACGACGGGATATTTCGCGGCCTTCACGCCGAGGGTCACGGCGAGTTTCCGGTGGCTGACGTTGCGCAGTTCGGCCGGAGTGAAGGTTATGCGCAGGTTGGGGATATTTTTCAGGTGCTTGGTGCGGGTGACTACGTCCTTGATGTTCTCGTTCTTGCCGTCGTTGACCACTATGACTTCCATTTCGGCCGAGGGATATTCCTGCTCAAAGAGTTTTTCGAGAAGTTGCTCAAGGGCCGGGGCGTCGTCGCTTGCCACGACGATAATGCTGACCGCCGGGGGCGCCGGCCGCGGGTCCGGATTGAAGGGGGCGTCGGTTTGGCGCTTAATGGCGGCGCCGACTGAGGCAATCTTGCTGCGGTAGGCCGTGAGCAACCAGACGGCCGCAAGCAGGCTGACGCCCAGGAGGCCGTAGCCTATGGATTCTATCAGGGTGGTGGTCAGTTCGGTCATTCTTGAAATTTATTAGGAAACTTAATCGTTTCTTTTGGGCGGGTCAAGGCCCTGTAGACTAAGAGGATACCGGCAAGAACGAAGGGCACGCTGAGCAGTTGGCCCATATTGAGCAGCATCTCGCGCTCAAATTCTTCCTGCGGGTTCTTTACGAATTCAATCAGTATGCGCGGAAGGAACACGCCGATAAAGAAGACTCCGAGCAGCAGGCCCGGGCGCTCCTCGGCGTTGCGCTTCCAGTACATCCACATCAGCAGGCCGAAGAGGAGCAGATAGGTCCCCGCCTCATAGAGTTGGGTGGGGTGGCAGGCCGAGTCGGTCGGCGCGTATTCAATCTGCCATTCGCGGCTCAGGGGGAACTTGAAGCCCCAGGGGAGGGTAGTGGCGTGGCCGAAAATCTCCGAGTTGAAAAGGTTGCCCAGGCGGATAAGCCCGGCCACGAGGGCCACGGCAACCACCAGGCGGTCAAACGTCCAGAGCGGCGACTTTTTGGTGACGGCCTTGCTGTAGATAAAGACCGCGAGGATTATGGCAATCGTGCCGCCATGGCTCGCGAGGCCTCCTTCCCAGAAGGCAATTATCCGTTCGGGATGGTGAGAATAGTAGTCCCATTCGTAGAAAAAACAGTGGCCCAGGCGCGCTCCGACAATCGTCGCGATGGCCACGTAGATAAGCAGCGAGGCGACCCACTCCTCGCGGGCGCCTTCATGGCGGAAAATGCTCCAGACTATCCAGTAGCCGGCAATGAAGCCGATAAGGAACATCAGGCCATACCACCTGACTCCGACCGGCCCGAAGTCAATCCCCTCGGGGCTTCCGCTCGCCTTAATAAGGAGGAAGACGCCGAGAATCGCGGCCACCCAGGTGCCGAACGACGAATTGTCGGGCTTCTGCTTGGGGTCGGCCCCTTGCCGGCGCCATTTTTCGAGGCTGCGGCGACGCAGAAAGATGTCGGCAACGGCCCAGAGGGCACAGAGCGCTACAAGTAGATACAGTGCCCCTTGGCTAAGGTGCACCGTATCATACTGGAAAATTTCGGGCCTTACGGTCCAGGTTATGTATAGGGGCGTCAGGCTCATTTCTTAAACAGCGTCTGAATCGAGCCGATAGAGGAGAGGACCGAGGAGGCTTCGTAGGGGATATAGACGGTCTTGTTGTCCTGGCCGGAGGTCATCTCGCGC
>CAYUGU010000003.1:45590-57171 GCA_964444345.1 uncultured Bacteroides sp. | reverse complement strand
AACTTTTTTGCGGTATAATTTAAAAAAAATCCCCCGGGCGTTCAGGCTCGGGGGAAAGCGAATTTAAATATTTATGAAGTCGACGCTCACGCGTGGATTTTTTCTTAAAAGGCGGCCGCAAGTTCTCTTGCACAAAAGTTATTGAACCGCGAGAAATTGTCGGCCTATTTCGTGAAGTCCTTCCACTATGCGCTGACGCTGTGCGGGACGCGGATTTTTTACCATATTAGCGTAATGACTCAACTGTTTCTGGTTGATACCGGTTGCGCGGCTGATTGCCGCCATGGTAGTAAAGCGCTCAGCCTCGCGGAGCATTGCCGCCGCATCAAGTTCGTAGTCGAGTTCATAATTGCCGTTAATGATATAATCCGGCAAGACGTCACCATCAGCAACGCAGCCTTCAATATGCCAGCGGAGAGACTCTTCAAAATTTTCCTTTGCTTTTGCAAGAGTTTTGCCGGTTGCGGTAACAATTCCGCCAACTCCCTCGGAAAGGCCACAGCAAAAGTTGTTGCCGCTCCAGCCAACATGAACCTTAATTTTTACTTTTTCCATATTATTCATATTTTTTAATTCTTTTAATATTGGAGGCAGATGGCTTAACGCCATCCCGCCTGCTTCCAAATGCTGTTTATTAAAAACTGGTCAAGAGTTTCGTTTGGTCTCCCTCTTACCGTCACTTTACCGGGTTTTGTCGGGTGTTTAAATTGTCGGTGGTCGCCCTTAGTGGTGAGGTGATACCAGCCATCATTCTCAAGTAAGGCAATTATTTCTTTGACCTTATAACGTTTCATTTACTTCAATGGTTATTGTTTGTACTGCAAAGGTAGTAAATTTTCTACTATTTAGCAAATTTTTCGGCAATTTTTTTGATTTTTCATAAAAAAACCGGGGAGCCTCACGGCTGCCCGGCAAATTACATAAACATGATAAAATGATGTTGTGCAAGTGCAAAATTAAACAAAAATATTTAAAAATGCAACTATTTTGTTAATTTTCCTCGTCTTCGTCTATCGACTTGCGGCGGCGCCACGCCTCGACCAGCGTGCCAACCACGGCCACAGCCAGCAGCCAGAGGAACCAGGCGCCGGCCACGGCCAGCACCCGGAGCACCCACGGCGCGAACGCCCCCCACAAATCGACGGGGAGACAACCCAAAACGGCACCCCCTAAAACGGGCGCAAAAATGAAAATCAGACGGCCCAGAGCGGCCAGCACTTTAAAAAAATTCTGCATAATGATATTTGTAAATTGGTTAATGTTGTTTGAACGACTCCAGCCCCTCGGCGACAATCGAGCGCAAAAAATCTTTTAGATCATATTTGAGATCTTTGAGAGTCTGCGACCACAAGATTCCCCAAATCGGGCGGTTATAAATTTTATGATTGCCCAGCCGCTTCATGTCGAGAAATCGGATGTAAATTGGGTAATCAATACGCCCCTCAAGCCCAGAGGAACCTAACCACGTGGAATAAGACTCGGCCCTGAGTGCATCCATAAGCCGACCAGACCGGCTGCGCTTGGTTCCGTCCGTTCGGTAAGCCTCGCGCGAATAGATGCGCGCCTGGGCGATACGCCGCTGCTCATCAAAGAGGCGCGCAAAACTTTTGGATAAATAGCCCTGTATAAAATTTGCAATCTGTGGCGTCATACTTCGCGGGCAATAAAGGTTATAGACCAGCCGGCGAACGTCCCGTAAAGTTCCGTCTCCGGCGCCGTCTCGAAACTTGCGGGGTCAACACTAAAAGCGGCACACGGCGGCAGACCCAGCAGGGCCGCCTTCACCGCCTCGACCGCCGGCTGCGTCTCCTCCAGGACGGTAAACGCCGCAACCTTCTGCGGGTTGTACTTCTTCATCAGGAAGACGGCGCACTTCGACTCCTCGACAAAACGGTCCGGGCGCGAGCCGGCGGAGTCAGCCATCAGCGGAAACACGAAGAGCGTCAGCGACTCGGGGCTGAGTGCCTGAATCTTTTTGCCCATACCGCTGTCAATGGTGACGGGCAACACGTCGGGCGCGCCCGGGACACGCGGCGCCAGATCGCGCCAAAAATTCATAAAATCGGTTAAACGGATCATAACGGCGGGGCGGGTTAAGAGAAATAAAGGTCGGCCTCACGTTTGCGGCGGCGCACCAGCCCCGGCAGCGGCTGAAGTTTGCCGTTAACCCGGGCGTTGACGTGGCGCATGAACTCCTCGCGGATTGACGGGTCGGCCGGATTGTTGCGGACCTTACGGAGCAGGGTGGGGGCCTTAGCCTTGAGCGACCCAATATTATACGAAAGCGAGATCAGCGCCTCGAACTTCTGCGCCGGCAGATTGAGCCCCGCCAGTTCGGACGCCATGAGGGCGGCGTGCTTCTTCAGGTCGTCGGCCAGCAGCGTAAGAGCCTCGGCGGGGGTTATTGTCATCCCCTCGACCACGTCGCGGCCCGTGTGGCCGTAGCCTATAGTCCAGACGCCGGCGGGGCACTTATAAGCGTTCAGGCGGCAGCCCTCGAACTCTGCGACGATGCTAAGTAAATTTGCTGAAAATTCCATAAAATTTATTTTTTATTGTTTTTCTTCAATTCCTCAAGATACTCGAATTTACACCGGTAAAGATAGAGCAGGACGTCCCAGAACTCCACCGCCTCGACCTCCTTGACGTTGCCAAAGAGTCCGGCCGTTGCAACCTCGAACGTAATGCCGGCCCAGCCGGTCCCGTCGTCGCGCCTGTCGGAGCCCGTCGATTTAAAAATTATGCGGAAATCGATATTTTTCCCGTTAATCTCGACCGGTCCGGCCATGATAGCCCGCCAGACCGAAGAGAAAAAGGTCGGCGCGTGAAACAGCAGCAGGTCCGGCACCTTGTCGGCCTCGGGTATGCGGTATAAAATACGGGCCATTTGCTCATAAACTGCGAGTGTTGCCGCTTCATCGGCGGCGTCGATGCTCTCCATGAGGCTCAGGCACTCCACGAAATCGCCAAACCTTAATCCCTCAAGCCAGTCGCCCGGGCCGGAGTATCCCCGGTAGGAGGGGAGCAAGTTGCGCGTCGTCGCTATGCGTAGCGGCGAGCCCTCGGGCTCGGGGTTCAGGAAAGAGTCGACCGCCGAAAGTTGCGCCGCCAGTTCCTCGCGAAACTCCGGGAGTAAAATCGTAAAATTAGCCCGCTTGAGTCCCACCAGATAAGAGAGCCAGCGAACGCGGAACGCCTCGGAATCCATAGCGCCCGCCGCCACGGCCAGCAACAGCGAGCAGTAATACTCATATTGCGCCGGGTTGAGTTCGTCAATCTCCGCGGGGATTTCCACCTCGCGCCCTCGTGTGCGGATCGTAATCATAATTAAAACGTCATCCCCTTAGAGTGCACAATCGGGCCGCCCATGCACGACGAAGTTTCAGGCTCGGCGGGTGCCTCCTCCTGTTCAATCATCAGGCGCAAGCGGCTGAGGCAGCGGGCGGCGTCAGCGCCCAGAGAGGCCGCGACGGTTTCGCGCGCCTTCTGTTCGGCCCGAAGTCTGGAATTTACCGGCTGCGACTGTTGCACCTGGACGACGCCCTCGGGGATAACCTCCACGGGCAAGCGCTGCACCGCCTTCTGCATCGTCAGCAAGACGACCGCGCGGGCGGCACACTCGTGCATCTCTGAGGCCTCGGCCCCGGTCTCCAACATAGCCGCCAGGCGTTCACGTCCCAAGATAGGCTCCACGTCAGCGCCCTGCACCTCGCGAATTATAGGCAGTAAGGTCACAAACAGACGGTGCGAGCCAATAAAATAATGCTCATCGAACTCCTCAAGCGTGCGAATAATCAACCCGCGGCGCAAGCGGTATTTTTTAGAGTTCACCCAGAACCGGAACTGCCCGCGCTCAAGCGCCTCGATCAGGGCGTCGACATACTCGTAAGCGAGCCGCAAGATGTTGGCCTCGTCCTTGAACTCCTGAAGGGCGGACAGCCCGCGCTCGTTCTCGCCCAGACGTCGGGAGCGGCCGTTTTCGTCATGTTGCGCGTCGAGCGTGGGGATAATCTTGAGCCAAGTAAAGCACGCCACGGCCTGCTGCAGATAGCCCAGAGGAATAGTCGTTGCCGCCGGGAACTCCTCGTCAGGCACGGCGCCCCCCTCATAAAAGCGCGCCAGCGCCTCGACCGGCTCCGGGCCTACAATCGCCACGACGTCACGAACGCCCAGCGGCAGCAAAGGTTCCCACCGGGCAAAATCTACCCCGTTAGCAATCAGGCCCACGGCCCGGAGAATTTCGGCGCTTCCGTCGCCGTCGCGGTTAAAAAGTTTCATCTCGTTCTAATTTATAAGGTTTCCAGTTTTCAAAATCCTTGTTAAATGATTGTATATTATCGGTTACGCATTGGCCTTCACTCGATTTTCGGGGTTAACGTTTTTTTCGGCCTCCACAACGGTACGATACAGCCCCACACGGATATCCGTCCCGGGGTGGTTCGCCTCGATAAACTGCTGAAACGGTTTGCACAAAACCATGTCAGCAATAGAGGTCTCCGTGGCGTTGTAGACCTTCAGGGCGTAAAGTTTTTCCGAGCCTGAGCCGAGTTTGCTGTCAAGAATCAAGTTAGAGAGCGACGGATCCAGGCCAAACCCCGAAGTTGCGGCGGCCTCCGCCTTCTTGCAAATCTCGATTTGCGCCTCGATGTATTCCTTCAACTTATTGTCGATAGTATGGATTTTCCACCCCTCGAACTGCTCCGCCTCCGGGTTCCAGAACTGCGACGTATGCAGAAACTTGCCGACATTATCCTTCCCGGACATCGACGCCGCAAAACGCTCCATTGCCGCGTCCTTGAAATCCTCAAGCATTTGCGGCGAATAGGTTTCACCGCGCTGCAAACATTGTTCCATTATGAACTCTTTCTGAGCGTCCCAGTAAGACTTCGGCGACTCTATGTGCTTAGAGATAGCCGATGCGTTCTCGTTGTAAGTTATAAGCAACTGCGCCAGCGAGCCGACCAACTCCAGCCAGCCGAAAGCGCCGATAAAGCGTGGCACGCTGTAAAAATCGTGGTTATAACTGTAACTGTTATAATACGCCAGCGAAACGGGATATTTAAACGGGTCGGCGGGGTTGAACAGCGGGTAAATTTTCGACTGTCCCGAAAGCACCGCCGGGAAGTCGGCCAGCATTGCGCGCGTAGGCGTCACGCCTTCGCCCTCCCAGACGAACCGGACCTTGCTTGCGGGGATATGTTCCACCCGGGCCATAGAGCCCGCGCCCAGGCGCGAGCCGCGCGAGCGGGTAAACTTCACCCAAAAGCCTTCCAGGTGGCAGAGGTCAATCAGGCAACGGTGCATTTGCGTAAGGTAGTCCGTAGCCTTTAACTCTGAAATAATTGTCGGGTCGGTTATCCAGTCGCGGTAGGGGCGGTTTGACCCCTCCTCCACGGCGTCACGATAGAGGCGCGGGCCCTCGCCCCACTGCAGTCCGACCTTCTTGCCCATAATACCCTCGCCGGCATAAAAATTTTCGAGCAAGTTACAGACTTGCCCCGGCATGTTATTATCGGGCCCGTAAGGAATGATGTTAACCCCGTTCACGGTCATATACTTGCCCCCGAACGAACTGACGGAGCCGCCCCGGAGCATATAGGTTGACGGGGTAAACCCTGAGCCGCTGCGGGCATTCATGTTGAAAGAGTAGAGGCCGCCCGCCCCGTCGTCGACAAAGCCGAAATTTCCGCTTCTGCGTATCATAAAAAAGAGATTTTAAATTATTGTTAATTGAGGACCGTCCGGGCGCCGTTAAACTCGGTTATAAGCACTTGCCAGCATACGCGCGGGCGCCCGGTGTCTAAATCCGTGTAAAAAAGTTTATGGCTTGAGTTCTCGATGCGCTCGTCGCTTGCTTTCGGGCGGATCCGCGCGCGTCTGACCTCGACGACGTCGCCGCCGGCGCGCGTTTGACGGTTCCACTTCCGAAACTTGAAAGCGAACGAGCCCCCCTCGCGGCTTATCTTCTTCATGCGGTCCAGAGCCAGAAAGAGGTCTATTTTTCCCGCTGTCGATAAATCACCCATAACACTGCAAAAATTATTAAGATCTGAACCGGCCAGCCGCTTCGCGGTTTCCTTTCCGTGGTCTTCGACTCCGTCCGGGTCTCGGACTTGTGGCTCGCTACGCTCTCCACCGTGGCCTGCTCCTTTTCATCGGCCACGGTTTCCGCCTCGGCTGCGACGCTGTCCCGGAAAGAACTGCGGCGCGTCCGGTTAATTTCGATTCGTTCCGGTAGGCCGACAGAATCGCGTTCGACCTTGACCTCGACGAACTCGACCTCCTCGGCGGTGCCTGATACTTCGGCCGCTGAGGCCGTTTTTGTTTCGGTCTCGGCGTGTAGTTGTTTTGTCTCAAGAGCGGCAGCCGTCTCGACGGTGGCGGCAACAACGGCGGCGCGCCGGCTATGGCAGCCACACAGAAACAGAGGCACGCACAAAAACAGAATAATGTTAAAGACATGTTTCATCATTTACGGTTATTTATTAAATTTGTCCCGTCATTCGTTCAAGTTGTTGCTGCACGTCGTTTTTAAACTTGCTCAGTTCGTTAGAGTAGTGCAGCGAAATTCCCAGCAATGAGGCCACAAATACGCAAATCAGGCCGAACGCCGAAAGAACGGAGCCGTGAATCTCGCCCTCCGGTTCGATAAAGAGCCCTATAAAGAGCATAGTCAGGCCGGAAAACATCACCACGACGGCCAGCGTGTAGATTATAACCTCCTTGAAGGTCAGTTTGTCAAATTCTTCCTTTAAATGTTTCATCGTTGTCGGTTCATTTTGTTTTATAGTGCAAAAATCGCCAATCTCCCACGCGCGCGGAAGGACAACAGCAAAAAAACCGGGCGCGCCTCGCGGCGGGTCCGGGCTCAAATACCTATTGCATAATTCACAAAAAAACACCATCCGATAATTTTTTTATTTCCCGGACATCCCGAGTTAAAAGTGAAACAGTAACGCAAGTGCAAAGTTAACAAAAAAGCGTATAAATATAAATAAAAATGCCGGTAAATTCGCGCAAATCGTACAGAAAACGCCAAAATATTACGCAAAAACGCGCAAAAATATCGATTTTCGCGTAAAAATTTTGCTCTATCTTCCCATAAATCCCGCCGATTCAACAAAATAACCTTTTCAGGACTCGAAAACCTAAAAAACGACTAACACCGAAGCCCGGCCCGCTCTGACGTCGCCGGGTGGTTACCGACCCCCTACCGGCGGCGAAATGTGAGAAATTGCCCCGTGGAACAATATAAAACCGTGGAACGCTCGCGAAAGCATCCCACGGGGGTCTTCGGTGGTAAGGTGTAAGGGGGTCAGGCATCGGGGACGTCGACGAACGCCTCAAGAGTGCAGCCGAGGTCGAGGAGGTTGCCCACGACTTCGAGAATCAGGCCGTCGTCTTCGTCAATTTCGGCGTGGTGATTGATTACCCAGCGGGTAATTTGCCGGATTGAATCGATATGCACTTCAGCGCTGAAAGTCTCGAGCCCGGCAACGGCGTCAAGCACGCGGGGCGTAATTACGGGCTTACTCATAGCGCGCCTCCTTTCCGGGCTAAGAGGACCAGGGCGGCCAGGGCGACGGCGCTCAGGGCCGTTCCGAGGAGGTCGCCGCCGAGGGCAAAGCAGGCCAGCAGGGCGGCGCCTAAGGCCATGACTCCGACCATACTGAGGGCGAAGGCGGCCAGCGGGCTCAGCCGGAAGGCCGGCGCGGCTGGGCTGGTTGATAACTTGGAGCCGGGGCGGACTCCCGAGAGGATGACGACTTGGTCGCGGCGTCGTCCGGCCGTCAGTGCAAATGCTTTCATTTCGCATTAGTGAGTTAGCAGGGCAGACAAAAAAACGGCTGCCGTTCCGTTGCTAACTCACTAATGCTGTCCCGTTGCCGAGCAGAATAATGACGGAAGGCAGCCGTAAATGGCCGGATATGTCACGGGCATAAAAAAAGCCCGCAAAGATTGTCGAGCGTTAACCGAGCCCGGCGGGACTGACTGACAGTCTTGATTTATTAGCACTGCAAAGTTAGGCAAAAAAATCGACTCCCGCAACTTTTTTGCGGTATAATTTAAAAAAAATCCCCCGGGCGTTCAGGCTCGGGGGAGATTGGCTGATTCTCTATGCTACGGGATTGTAAAACTAAACAAGCGAGAGAGACGCCAATTCGGTTGCAAGGCGATGAATCCCGGTCTCAATCTTTTCGAGTTGGGCGTCCGAGATTGGAGTGTTTCCCTTTTTATATTGGCGCATAAGGCCGGGATTTATCCCAATATACCGCCCCAATGCACTAACATTAAAAACGGAGTAATATTCAAAGAGGGAGGAGATGTCAAAGTGGAAATCTACTTCGGTTGTGAGTTCTGCGGGAATTGATTGGCCGCGCTCGATATAGTCGGATTTTACTTCCTCGATTGAGTTGAAAAAATCGAGTTTCGCCTCCTTAACGGTGGCGCCCGTTCCGATTAGAACACAGCGGTCGCCGTCGGTGTTATAGGCGATGTATGTGCCGTCTGATTGTTTTTCGATGTTTACTTTCATGTCTGTCGTTGTTTATAACCGGGGAAGTTATTGCCTTCCCCGGCGAGATTAAAACCCTATCTTCTTTTTTAAGACCATCATAAGGCCCTTGCGAACTTCTTGAGAGCCATGGCGCTCTACCATAATTTCGTCGCCTGTTTCAGCGTTGAAGTAGCGGTCGTGTTTTTTGCCGTGTTTAATGAGGCGGTAGCCATGAGCCTCAGCGATTTTAATAAGTTCTTTCCATTTCATTATTATTGCTTGTTTAGTTTTACACTGCAAAGTTATGACATTTTTGTTATATATGCAAATTTTTCGGCAACTTTTTTTAAAATTATTTATTTCGTGACTCGAACCACTGAGCAACCAGGGCGGAGTCGCCCGGCGCCGAACGGTCGCGAGCCTTAACCGCGTCAATCCAACGGCGCCGCATCATCAGATATTTAAACGCGTCCGAGAAATTAGTCGACAGGCGGGGCAACTTCTTTAACTCCAGTTTCTCCGACTTCTTGACCTTAGCCACATACTTAGCGCCGCGCGCGAATCGCATCGTCGCTTTCGCTAACTCGATACTGCTGACCATTTCCGGGCAGTTGACCTCATCGACCAGCAGGGCGGGCAAGCGCGGGTTTTCCCCCTTCATCAGTTCAAGCATGAAATTATACTCATCCGACTGCAAGAGGGTAGACTGCTTGCGCGACATCAGTTCGACCGTCCAGCCGGTACGGCGCCCGGTGGCGTCCTTCTCGATAGCGTCTTTAATCTTCGACGCATAGTCCTCGCCCTGCTTCTGGAAGTTATTGCCCGCGCGGTCATAGTATAGCCGGAGTGTCTTACACTTATGGCCCGCAAAGAATGTCAGGAACTCGTCGGCCAACTCCCGGAACCAGCCCGGCGGTAATTCATAGAAATTTTTATGCACCCGATAACGCGGGCCGTCCTCCTGACCGATAACAAGCGACAGCATATTGCCGAAGTCCATTCCGCCGTCGAGAGGTTTGGTCGGGTCCAGATAGACCAGTTCCTCACAGCGGAACGCCGGCACGCCGGAGCGCGTCCCGTCCGTGTATTTATGGCGCGAATCGAACGCCACATAAAAGCGGGCGTCGCGTCTGAGGCCCGGGCGCATACCCAGCACCGACTTTAAAAACTCGTGCAGTTCAAGCGCTCCGTTATACATACGTTTGACGTAGTCGACCGTTAGGATATCGATATTCACCAGGCTCGAGATATTTATAAAAAACGTCTGGCCCTTGCGCGCCTTGAGTAGCCCGTTCTCATAGTAAGCAACGCTTCGCTCAAACCGCTCGACCTTTTCAGGCGTCAGTGCCCCCTTGCGTTCCAGGGCGTGGAATCTCAGGCGCATCCGGTTGAGTTCGCTTGCCGCCTGAATAATCCGGATAATACGGGGCGGGTCCATTTCGGCCGCGTAACGGAAGAACCAGTCGAACTCGCCCTCCGTCACGTCCGGCATGTCCGTCGTAATGGTAACACCTCCGTAGAGGTGGCAGCGCCCGTAAGTGACGGCATCGCCTCGCAAAATAGGCATAACGCGCGCCGCCTTGACGTCTGAGGCAAACTTCGCCTCATCAAAAAGCAGGTGGGCAACAGACTTGCCCGCAAGCAACGACGGATTATCCAGCGAGCCCAGGAAGAGCACCGACCCATTCCAGAACGTATACACATGGCGGTAATCGTTAACAATCACAGAGCAACGGCGGCGCCACGCCTCCGGCGGACGTTTCCCCCGGATATAGTGAACCCCCTCGAGCAGTCCGTCAAGTTTCCAGCCGTTCTCTACCGCCGGCATGATATTATCGACCAGATTGGCGTAAGTATTTGCGACGATAGCGATCGGCGCGCCCGGCATCAGTCGGACGCAGCGCAATGAACGGCGCGCAAGCACGACCGTAGACTTCGCCACGCCGCGGCCGCCGATCACAACGAAATTAGTAGTATCGACCCAGTCGCAAAGCATCAGGGCGTCAGAGCCGAATTTTACGGGAATGTTGTTTGCGTCAATCTTCATCGTCTGCAAATTCCTTCATGTCCGACATCATGCGGTCCAGCAAATTGCGTTTTTCAATTCCGGCGTCCTCCAGAACTCGGCGGCGTGACAGTTCCGGAATCTCCGGCAACGAGTCAAAGAACTGCCGCAACTCCTTGCGGTCGGCCTTAGGCGCGCCCAATTGTTCGGCGTCCGGCGTATAGAGCACAGTGGGCGCCGCTTCGAGCAGTTCCACGGGAATCTCCGCCTGTTGCTTCTCATAGCAGCCGCGCAACTTCGCCGCCTCGACATAAAGCGACCGGGCCTCCTTCAGTCTGCCCATAGACGCGGCCAGCGCCGCCAACTTATCGAACCGCTCGGCGTAAAGGTTGGCCCAGGCGCGCGGCCTGATACCGTCCTCCAGGTGAAAAAAATTTATTGCGTCGGCATACACCCGGCGCGCCATCCAGTCGCTCAGGCCGTAAATATCCGACTTCAGCAGTTTAATTATTCCCGCTTTAGTGGCTATCTTCTTACCGCCCGGCAACATCATGCGGGCCGTCCAGCCGCGGACGAGTTCCATCATATCGTAATACACCCGCTCGCCCGGGCTCAGGTCGTCGGTGTTCCCGGTCTTCAAGATCCGGGAAATAACCGCCATGTCGATGTCGTCAAAATTTATGCGCGACGGTTTACAATTCATCATCATCCAAACTAAGCAAAAGCGAATTAAAGCGGTTAACCGCCTGAACTTCTCGCAGCGCCTTGACCGCCTCGACGTTTCCCGTCTCGGCTACCTCCTGCAGTTTCTTCCACGGCGCGGCCACTCCCAGGGCCTCGCCGCTTTCGAGCAGGAGGGCCACGGGGCTTCCCGGTTGAGCGGCCAGAGCCACGAAAGCGCGCCGGCGTTCCGGCGTGAACTCAAGCGCCGCCGCAATTACGTGAGGGCGTAGGCCGACCGCCGCCAACTTCAGGACCTCAAGTTCCTCCTCCGGCGTGAGCGTGAAGTCGTCGAAGACCTGAACCGCGCTATCCATTGCCCAAAGATTTAATAATTTGTCTTTCCCGGTAACTGAGGG
>CAYUGU010000003.1:0-45490 GCA_964444345.1 uncultured Bacteroides sp. | reverse complement strand
CGGCCCGTTCAGCGGCGGCCCGTTCAGCGGCGGCCCGTTCAGCGGCGGCCCGTTCAGCGGCGGCCCGTTCGCTTAGCAGCATACCGCCGCCATAGACCGCCCCGCTGAAATTATCGAGTTTCGAAACAAAACAACAGTCGCACGCCGGAAACTCCAGACAAATTCCTCGGGTCGTCAGCCGCCCCAGCGTCGCCCCGGTTATCAGGTTGTCGGGATAAATAATTTTGCGCATGGACTTAGACTCTCGGCCCTCGAGCATAACCTTCTCGATGCGACGAAACAAATCGCCCGCCACAATTACGCGCGGGTCACCCCCCAGCATATTAGTAACGAACGACGTCCGGACCGTTGCCCCGTTCTCGTAGGTTATCTCGGCATGAGCCGCGACGAATGTCGTATCCGTCAGGTCCTTCGCGCTATTAAACAGCGTGAGCGCCGGCGCAAAAAGGAAATATTTTATTCCCTTAGCCGAATAAAAGCGGCGAATCTTCGCCAGAATAGAAAACGGCGGATTATCTATGACCACAGCCCCGGGCGGATAGTCGAAATTTTCATAATCGCCGCCTGGCCAAAACGGGCGCACAATTTCCACGCCCTCAAGCGGCATAATCCTCTCGTCGACCCAGCGCACGATCTCATCAAAGACCGCCGGCGGCGTGTAGCAGTCGTCGGTGGTCTTCTTCGGCTTGAACTTCTCGACAAAACCGTCGTAGTCCTCAAATTTTTCCTTACGAGTTTTCCCCATAGAGTTTTAACGTTGCTTTCAGCGGGTTGAGTCTTGCGTCGATTGCCTGCAACTGGTGGCCGGCCTCAGCGCGGTCGCAAGCATGACAGCCGGAGCGGCCAATAAAAGCAATAATCTTGCCCCGCGAGCGCTCCAGTCGCTCAATCTCGACAATTATTTTTTTTTACGTTTTTCGAGTTCAGCCTTCAGGGCCGATTTTTTGGCCGTCCAGAGTTCCAGGGAGGCCAGGGCCGTCTCGTTCTCCTCGCCCTTCGCCTTGGCGTCGGCCACTTTCTTGCTCTGTTTCGAGACCTGCACCTCGGCACTCTTGAGTTTACCCATGAGGTCGACGTCGGAAAGCGCGGCCAGATTTTCCGCCTCCTCCATTTCCCGAAACTTCGCGGCTTTTCCGAGTATTTGGCCCGTTTCGCGAAAATGTTCCAACTCGTCCCAAATCTCGCGGTTATTCAAATAATTTTCGACCACGGCCTCACAGTTGGCGGCCGCTTCGGCCGAAGCGGCGTCGCCCATAACCTGGAGGCGGGCGTGGGCCGTTTTATAATTCCCGTAAGCAGTAAACAGGTCTGCCACTAAGATTTTCAAGACATCCGGGCAGTCCGGCGAATCTAAAAATTTATACTTTTCGCGGAAACGGATCATTTTTTTCACCGGTTCCGGCGCTTCCTCATACTTCACCGCCTCGACGTCGTCCGGCTCCGGAATAAATGCGGGAGCCGGGGCCCGGTCCGGCTTATCCGGTCGACGAGCGCGGCGGGGCAATCGGGCAAACTCCGTCTCTGAGAGGCCTGCAAGTTTGCGCAATTCATTGAAAAGAATTTCGCGCGTTGCCGGGCCTGCGTCGATTGAAAACTGACGCTTGAGACGGAGATTTACCCCGTAACGGGAATACAGAGCAGCGCCTTCGGCAAAATTGCGCGGGCCGCTCAAGTAGTCGATAATTTTTTGTTTGTCGGTTTGTGTCATAGATTATTTATTTTGTACACCACAAAGTTAGCGCGCGGTAACTACCACAGGAAGGACAGGAAAAAGCGGGCCCCGGGGTTGGTAAGACCCGCGGAGTCCGCTTCAGGTAAGAAACAATTCACAACAGACATCAATCAGGAACAAAACGGCTCTGCTCAATCCATACCAGACCGGAGTCGCCGCCGGCGTTGAACGCGCGGAGGGTCAACTGCGAGCCCTCGGAGCCCATGAAGGTCTCACCGTTGCGGAGGAGGATTTTGCCCGCCACGGGTTCAACCGTGGGAGCGTCGCCGGCCACACCCAGCAGCGTAATTACGGCGTCATGGCTGCCGCCCTTAATTTCGCTAATGGTAGCCGTGCCGGCGCTGAGTTGATACTGGCCCTCGGCCACGAAATCGACAGCAGCGCCCGACTCTACAACGGCCACGGGCTCCTCGCCGCCGATGGTACCCTTGTAGATAAAAATGTCGTCGCCCTTTGAGATCTGGGCCAGGGTGAAGGTGTTGACGTTCGACTCGTTGTCGCCGCTGTAAGAGGGCGTGAGTTTACACGGGTTGCAAATCGAGCCGATAAGGTCGGCGGGCTTGCCGGAGCAGTAGCGGTACACGCCAATAAATTTACGGTTAATGTTATTAGCCTTGAACTCGCGCACCTCCTGGCTGTTGCCCGGGTGTTCAAACTCCAGCGAGGGAACAAAACCGATTTTGTCGGTATCGCCTTCGGCCGCTGAAGTTAGTTTCGTTGTGCCGGGGGTCATGTAGATCCCGAACGGGTATTTGCCCGGGCGCATTACGATATTGTCGACAATCTGGACCCCCTTCTCGTCGGGGCCGGGCATGAAGAGGATATCGTCGACGTCGTAGAGCATGAGCATGTCGCGGCCCTTGAGGCCTGCGCCGGGGCTGCCTTGAGCGCGGCCAACAGATTTTTTAATATAACGCATAACGTAAAATTTTTAAACTTTTAAAATTAGAGATGTAAAACCGGGGCGGGGGTTACGGTTCCGCCCCGGTTGGAAAGTTAGCCGCGGGCCACTTCGTAGAACTTGCCGTCAGAGGCCTGCACAAGTTGGATAAACTTGCCCGCTTTCAAGACCACGCTCTCGGTCAGCACGAACTTGCCGCCGTTGGCAATGGTCGAGGCGGTTTCAGCGTCGCCGGCGCCGTGAATGGTGTAAACCACACCGGGGACGGCGTCCTCGAGGTCGGTGATTTCGGTCGCCGTGGTGTTCTTGCCGATAACAAAAACGGTTGCACCCAGAACGCTCGGGGCGGTTTCGTCAGCGTCGAACTGGTAAGAATTGCCGGCGACGGTCGAACGGCCCAGTTCGATAAACTTGCCGTCAGCGCGCTTCATCAACTTAAGCGTCTCGCCCTTCTTCGGGGTCCAGTCGCCCGAGAGCAGTTCAAAAGCGCCTTCGGCCTTAATGGTCACGCCGCTGTCGCCTGCGTGGCCACACTTGAGGGTTACGGCCTGACCGGGTTTAACGTCGTCGATGTTTGTAATGGTGAACACGGCCGAGTTCTTGGCTGTCACGATTGACGAATGAAGAGCCGCGGAGGGGTTCTTGTCGGGGTCGGCTTCGAGGAAGCAGTTCTCGTCGCGGTCGTAGTCGTTACACCAAATAACCTGCTCGCTGCCGTCCATGTCGGCGGGGTCCGTGAACTTGCGGCCCACGGCTTCGGCCTGGATTGACTCCTTCCAGTTCGACCATACGTCTACCGACCAGTTGTGTTGCTCAAGCGTAAAGCGGAACATTTCGCCGGCAACAAGAGTGTACGTCTTGATGTTGCCCTCAAACGTCCAGAAAATACGGCTATGGCCGTCGGCGTTAGGAATGGCGACAATTTCGACGTTCGGGAACTCGCGGACGTACATGATGCCGCCCTTGAAGTCGACGTTCTGGCCGTACATGGTCTCGTTATACTTGTGGTAAACGGGAATCATCCAGGAGGGCACGTAGAGTTTTACGCGGCCGGTGTCGCGATACTTCGCGGGGACGGCTGCCGTACCCTCATAGAATACCTCGCCGATGTTTCCGGGAGTGATGCGCGGGAGGTTGAACGGCTTGATCTGATAGACCAGTTTGTTAGCCGTGGGACTTGCGGGGGCGAAGTCGATAAAACCTTCAACGCGCTTGCGGATAAACTCGTAGATGCCGTCGGCGGCGTCCATGGCCTTGCCGGGTTTGTTGACGTCCGGCTCCTTACGCACGCCGTTAACGAAACGGAGTTGCTGTTCGTTGTGGAGCGCCTTGGCGGTTTCCACCAGGAGGTACTCGATAAACGAAAGTTTCACGGGGTTGGAATCGCGGTTGAGGTAGCCGAGCCATGACTTCTCGAGATCCTTCAGGCTCTTAAAGCGGTGAACGAACATGACGTCGTACATGCGGAGCACTTCGGTGCCGAACTCGTACGAGCCTTTAACGACCTTGTCGAAGTCGCTTTTGCTCGATGTGTCGGCCTGCGAGAACTCGCCCAGGAAGAGGGAGACAAGCACCTCAAAATTTGAGTGACCGGCTTCGAGGGGGAAGATGTCGGAAATCGCGGGGAGGTTGACCAGGAGCGATTGCAGGCGGTCGGTCCAGCGGGTCAGATAGAACGCGCCGAGGTCTTCCTGGAGGCTCTTATAGTCGACCGACTGAGCCGAGGGGGCGGAAACTTCGACGCCTTGAGCGGCAAGCATAGCCGCGCGGGCGCGCTTATTGTAGGCGCGGTCCATGGAGTAGAATGCGCCCTGCATACCGCCCAGTTGCTTGCAGTCGTCGAGGTCGAGGACCTGAGAGGCGGCGCCGGTCTGAGGCTTCACGGGGTCAACGTCGGGGAGGGCCGAGAGGGTGGCGACCCTTGCGTTGAGTTCGGCAATGGTTGCCTCTTTTTGGCGGATCGCTTCCGCGTGGGCTTCCTTGTCGGCCGAGTTCGAGGCCTTCAGGGCCGTAAGTTCGGCGTTGACGGCCTCATACTGTGCCGTTACTTGGCCGAGAGCAGCCGAAAGCACGGCGGCGCGGCTGTTAGGACTGGCGGCTTCTTCTTGCACGGGGTTAGCCAAATAGGCGTTAAATTCGGTCACGAACTTGTCGGGGAATCCGAACTCCTTCAGTTTGGCACACTCCTCCGCGGTCAGTTGCTCCTTGCCGTCAACCTTCGAAAATTTCGACAGGCCGAGGGCGCCGAGAATTGCGGGGATAAATTTTGAAAAGTTCATAAATGTGAAAATTTAGTTATTGGTAAATTTTGTTAAGTTCATTTTTGCAGGCAGATGCGAGCACCCAGGCGGCGGCGTCTTCCAGCGAGCCCCGCTGGTCGATATATCCGGCGGCCACGGCTTCGTCGGCCGTGAACATCTCGCCGCGAAACAGCGGGAGTTCCGGGTCGTAGGCAATACCCAGATTTTTCGATACCGTGTCGGAAAATACCCGGTGAATCCGGGCGGCGCGCTCCTTCAGGGGCTCTTCGTCGTCGTTCTCGAGGGCGCGGATCTCTTTATTCTTCAGGTCGGCCGAATCCGGGTAAATCTCGTAGAGTTTTATGCCGTTTTGCTCGAAAAACTTTTTAAACGAGCAGTAAGTGAAGACAACGCCCACGCTTCCCACTTCGCAAAGCGTCGAGGCGATAAACGTCCGGGCGGCCGAGGTGCCCAGCCAAAAATGCGCCGAGGCCATGCAGCCGGAGACCACTGTTGCGGTCGGCTTGCTGAAACCGGCAATGCGTTCGGCCGCCTGGTCGACGTGGGAAACCATGCCGCCGGGGCCGTCGATGTCCAGAACCACGCCGCAAATCTGCGGATTTTGTTCCGCCTTGTCGAGTTGACGAATCAGCCACTCCGTCTCCCAGTCGTAGAGCATACCGCGGAGGGTAATCACGGCCACGGAGCCGGCGGGGAGGCTTACGTCATCCAGTTCGTACCATTTTGCGCGGTTAGGGGCCACGGCTGCCGCCTTACATTTGACGGTGCCCAACTGTTGGGCCGCGCCCTGGATATTGCCGCTGACAATACAGGGCAAAAGGAGCGATGCAGCACGCTCGAAGTCGTAGCGCTGCACCGCCCAATTTTCCGTAAAAAATTTATGAAGTTTATCCATTTCAGTCGCTAATTTTTCCGCAAATTAACGACTTTGCGCGGGCGCGTGGAAGGACTTAACCCGCCGCGAATCCGTCCGGCTCGTTGTCTTTGCCCGTTAGCGTCACGCTGTAGCCGCCCTCGCTTCGGGCGTATTCCAGACGTAGCGGATAACTCGGCGAGCCGCAAATTTTCCGGTTGCCCGTCTCGTCGACATAGACGGCAACCAGAGGGAGCAGACTCAGCCCCCGCAAAACGTTCTCAGTGGCGGCGCTCCGGCCGCCCGTCTCGTAGTTGATAGTCTTGGAGATCAGTCCGCTTTTGGCCGACTGGCTGACGGTGATCGTCCCGGGAATAGCCCCCGAGGGCGTCGAGTTCCGGCCGATATTCAGCGCCATGCGGACCACGGCGCCAATCCGCCCGAAATACCTGACCGAGTTGGTCGGGACCAGTTCCAGGCTGTGGCAAATAGTAACAGCGTTAGCACTCATTTTGTTTTGTTCGGTTTTAGTCGTTAATAATCAATCAGTTAACACTTTTTTGACGTTTTTTGCACGTTTTTACCCCGAAAAACGGACAAAACGCCCCGCGCGGTCGGGTAAATTTTCCCGTGTTTTTTCAGCGATCAGAGCGCCGGCGATAATCGCGCTTTTGAGTCCGGCGGAGTTTATAGCGCCAACGTTGGTAGTTCTTGAACAGGGCGTCCTCGCCGATCGACTCAATCCCGTAACGACACATGAAAGTAAAAATAATTTCCTTGAACTGGAGCCCGCGCAAGTGCTTACCCTCTTCCATAGCGTCGTGGAGTTCGGCCCACATCATGGTCCGCATTTTCCGGTTCAGGATTTCCGCCGCGCGCTCCGATAGGTAGTTGTAGGATTCCGGGTCCTTGCCGCCGCGCCGGCAGGGTAGGGCAAACGTCAGGTTCCCCGAGTCGACCGGGCAAGTTGCCGGGCGCTTCTTGAGCAGGTCCCAGATTAAGACGTACAGGTCCAGGTCAGACGGAAAGCGAACGGCGCCCGCCTCTGCATCATAAAATTTTGCGGTGATATACTCCGCCACGGGCGCGTCGACTGCGATTGTTGTTGTTATCATTCCCCAAATGTTGAAAAAGTTGTTAAAAATTTGTGCAAATTTACGCAAAAATCTCGATAATTCCGGTGGTTTTCTCTTCTTTTTTCTCTGTCTGAGAGTCGTTTTGCCCGAAAAATTTTGTAACATTGTAACTTGTAACAAATTCGCCGTAAATTGCTGATAATTAGAGACTATTTTTGCAACAAAACCGTAAAACAGATTTGTAACGGTCGGATTTCGGTTTGTAACAGCCCCCAAAATGACCCTCAGCAGCCTAAAATGTCCGTTGCATCCCCGATTTTGTAACAAACTCAAAAATTTTTGTAACTAAGTTTGTAACAAAGTTTGTAACAGCCTGATTTTGCCCCTAAATCCCTTATTCTCTTTATTTTATCCATCTTTTACCACTTCTTGTTACAAAGTTACAAAATTTTTAGGGAAAATTAGGGAATAGGTAAGGGAAGCGAAAAGGGCAAAAACGGCCGACAGGCCGAAAAGTTGGCAAAAAGTTGGCAACGCGACAGCGGGGGTTGGTGAAGTTACATCCGGCGGCCCCGGGGCGGACGCAAAAACGGCCAGACAGACCGCCGGGGCGGAGTGTCTGGCCGTGATGTCAGCCCGGGCGGTTCCGGGCGGCGCGGTGGCTGCGGGGGTCAGATGTCGGGGGTGAACTCGTCGACGTCGGCGGTAAACGCCCGGAGTTCGCACGCGAGGTCCATGAGGTTGCCCACGACTTCAAAAATCGTGTTGTCGTCTTCCTCGTCGATTTCGTTGTGATGACGGACCACCCAGCGGGTAATTTGCCGGAGCGAGTCGATGTATGTCTCAGCCGTGAAACCTTGCCAGTCGTTAATAACCGACAGCAGTGCCGGCGTAATCTTCGGCGCGCTCATTGGTCACCTCCTTCCAGTTCTGCGAGCAGTCCGTCGAGGTCGGCGCCCGTGGTGCTTACAATAGTCCGGGCAACAAGCCCGTAGGCGTCAGAGGCGCCGTAGACGCGGCGGGCACAATCATTCAGGCCCTCGTCCAGGGCTAAACGTTGCCGGTTAAACATATCAAAGAAGCCGTCGAATATTTCCGCCACTTCGGGAGCGTACCCGCGCATTAGCAAATTGATGTTTGAACTCCCTATCACCCAGGATAGGCCGTTAAATTCAAAACCCTCTGCGTCGATTAGTTTCAGCGCCGCGGCTGTTGCCGTTTCGACTTTCTGAGAGTACTTGGCGCAATAGGAGTCCAGCGTGAGCCCGATCTCAGAATACATTGTCTTTAGGGCGGTGACGGCTCTACGGGTGAGTTCAATCTGCTCCAGGGGGATTGCGGCGAGCGTCTCGACGTAAGCCTTGGCGGCCAGAGCGTGACATCTTTGGCGTTTTTCTTGCGGGGTCATAGCGCGCCTCCTTTCCGGGCTAAGAGGACGAGGGCGGCCAGGGCGACGGCGCTCAGGGCCGTTCCGAGGAGGTCGCCGCCGAGGGCAAAGCAGGCCAGCAGGGCGGCGCCTAAGGCCATGACTCCGACCATACTGAGGGCGAAGGCGGCCAGCGGGCTCAGCCGGAAGGCCGGCGCGGCTGGGCTGGTTGATAACTTGGAGCCGGGGCGGACTCCCGAGAGGATGACGACTTGGTCGCGGCGTCGTCCGGCCGTCAGGGTTAATGCTTTCATATCGCATCAGAGATTTTTAGCAAGGCAGACAAAAAAAACGGCTGCCGTTCCGTTGCTAAAAATCCCTGATGCTGTCTCGTCGCCGAGTGCTTAGAAATTCGGAACAGCAGCCGCAAGTGGCTGATATGTCACGGGCATAAAAAAAGCCCGCAAAGATTGTCGAGCGTTAACCGAGCCCGGCGGGACAGACAACTGTCAGGAATTTTTAGCACTGCAAAGTTACGTACAATTTCCGAATTATACAAGTTTTTCAGTATTATTTTTAGATAAAAAGGCCCGGGGACCGTGCGGTCGTCCGGGCCGGGGTTGTCGGTAACTTGTAGATGAACAACGCAAAAACTACTACAAGTTATCTGACAAGATTTGAATTTCGTAGGCTATGGTGTCGAGGGCGTCTTTGAGTTGCCGGCGTTCGGCTTCGGTGAAGTCGGCTCGCTTCCCGTTGACGGTGTCGTGGTTCAGTTTATGACAGAACCAGGAGAGGGACTTGCCAAAAAAACGCTCGGCAATATAGGAGGCCTTGAGTACTTTCATAATATCCTGCTCTTTGAGGTCAAAAACGCGTTCGGAGGCTTTTGAGGCCTTAAAGCGGGCTACGGCCTCAGCGGCCAGTCTTTCGCCCTCTTCAGACCGGGCACGTCTCATAATTTCCTGTACAAGTTGTTCGTCTGCCATAAAGTTAAATTTTTGAGTTGTGAAGAAGCCGCTCCCCACTGAGGGGGAGGGCTCGTTGGTTGGAGGGGGTCAGACTCGCGTCAGTTCCTTAACTATCGCGCGGATAGTGTCGCGGAGGATTCGCTTGTCGCTCTTATCGGCCATTTTGCGAAAGTCGAGCAGAAGCCTGACAACCTCGATGATTCTTTGAATGAATTTTGCGTTGTTCATTTTTAAATCATTTTAAGGGTTAAACATGTTAATTTTCTCTCGTCCCTTAGGACACTACAAAGTTAATCAATTTTTCTTGATTATGCAAATTTTTCGGCTACTTTTTTTATTTTTTATTTCGCTGTTGTTATTGCGGGTTTAGAATGGGGCGGGGTATGGGTCGGCGGGCGAAGGAGCCGGGGCGGGCGCGGCGGGTTCCGACTTGCCTCCGCAAAGTTGCACCTCCGAGGCGGAGACGTTCAGGCCGATGCACCACCGGCCGTTCTTGTCCTGGTACTGGTTGACGCTGAGCGACCCGCGGACGAATACCTTCGTGCCGCTCTTGAGATACTGGAGCAGGTTGCCGCCGTTGCCGTTGAGCAAGACGGACGCCCAGACCGTCGACTCGACTCCGTTGCGCGTCTCCGAGTGGGCCACGTTGAACGATACGCAGTCGCGGCCGTTCAGGTTCTTTACTTTGGCGTCGCCGCCAAGATTTCCGATAATTTCAATTTTCAACATAATTACTTCTCATTTTTTGCGAAATTTGAGAACTAAAGCGAAAATACTTCTCAAATTTTGCGGTTTTTGTTAATTTAGGTTTGCGGGGTTAGAATAGCAGGTAGGCGGGCGGCTCGTTGTCAGGTTCCTGCTCGCTCATGGCGGGTTTGCTATCGAGGGCGCGGAGGCGTTCGGCTTCGGTCTTCGAGCAGACAAAAATCATTTCCTTGAGTACTTGGGCGCCCGTAACGGGGTCAGGCACGCGCCGGAGTATGCGCTTTTTCGGGTCGTAGAGTTCCGCCGGGTTCAGGCAGTCAACCCACTCGCAGGTATGGCAAAAACCCTTGAGCGACTTTGTGAATTTCTGCATCGTGATTTTTGCCATATTCGATTTGCGGCGGTAGTCTTCGAACGCCTCATCGCGGACAATCTCGCGGTCGAGGTTGCCACTTTCCGGCGAGAAATAGGCTTCGGCCCAGTCCTGGAAGTTGTCGGCCATGTCGCGGAGATACTTGCGGAAAATAATGTTGCTCATGTCCGGCTCAATCTTTACGGGCAAGTTTCGCACGCTCAAGTAAAAGCGGCAACACTGCATCATAAAATTCAGGTCGGCCTCCCAGTCGCGTTCCGGGTAGGTGCTGTCGAGGAGCACCCCGCCGAAGTCGCTCGAGATCTGGCGCGTCTCGCGGTAGTCGTTTTCCTCCGTGGCTACGTGGTAATAGTCCGAGAATACAGAGTAAATGATTCGACCGGAGGAGGACCCGTCAAACTCGCGGGGCACGTAGTTAGTCGTAAAAGCAAACTTCGGGGCCTCTTCGTAGGGCAGGTTATAGGCTGAAACGTTTTTTGCGTTAATTGTCAGGTCGCCCGTCAGACTGTCGTAAAAATCTTTAAAGGGGAAATATTCGGCGCAGTCGTCAATCATCACTACGTCCGTTTTGCGTGTTACCTGCTTAAAAGCAAATTGCCCCTTCAGCAGCCCCTCGTTGCGTCCCGAGACCTTCAGCCAGTTAGTAACGTGGCGCAGGGCTTCAATCATAAACGACTTGCCGGAGCGGCCGTTACATTGGCCGTTTTGGCCGATTACCCAGTCCATGACGAAGGGCGCCCACGCGCGGTCCTTCTGTTTGTAGCGGTGGAGCATATAGCCGATAATAAAAATTTTGTTTATCAGGCAACGTTTTTGCGTCCTTACCTCCTCGTCGTTCAGCAGCGGCCCGGCGATGTCGAACTTGTGGGCCTTGCGGTAGGCTTCGGCCTCCGCTTCCGTCATTGCGTCCAGTCCCGCCTCAAGTTCCTTGCGCCAGTAGAGGCGGGAGGAGTTAATCAGGTAGCCGAAGAATTTAGACGCGTGGGGCAATATCTCGATGTCGAAGTCCTCACTCTTGTAGCAGTTGTCCGGGTGGTTGATTTTAAACATATCCGGCAGCAGGTTCACCTTGTGAGGAATTACCGCTTCTTCCCAGACGTAGCGGTTGACCGAGTGCGGCCCGGCGGCGCGCTTGGCAATTTCCTTGCCGGTAACTTCGATTATCCCGTCCGTGAAATAAAACAACTGAGAGTCCGGCGTGGCGCTGTCGAAGTTCAGGGAGAGGATTGGCAGGCGTTCGGCAATCTTGCCCTCAAGCAGCGGCGTGGTGCTTATGAGCGTGCGGAGGTCGCGCGGTTGCGTCGTCTCGCGGGCCCAGGCCATAACGCCGTCGCGGATGTCGTAGGAAAAGGCCGGGCGGACCACGTGGCGGTCTACATGCACGGAGACGGGTGCGGGGGCGTACTCGTCAACCATACGCCCGTAGCCCTTGAGCGAGAGGAACTGAATCAGGCAGGAGGCATCCATGCTGTAACGTATTTTGCCGGATTTTTCTTTGTGGGTGGTCCAGAACTTCGCCGGGTCGGCAAGTTCGAGCAGGCCGCGGAAATCGGCGTTATCTTTCCAGATCTCCATCCAGTCGCGGAAATCTTTGCAGGGACGCCCGCGGTTATCCTTATACTTGCCCAATTTCTCAGGGAGCCAAACAGTGTGTAGGTCGATAAAACGCAGGGCCAGTTCGCGGCCCTTCCGGCGCCCGGTCTCGTCCAGATCCGGAATATTATAAACTCGGTCAACATACTTGTTTATCTCGGCCCACTCCTCATCGCTTACGCGGTAGGTTTCGGAGTTAAACCACAGTGGAAAATAACCCAGGGAGCGGACGCAGAGGGCGTCGCGCTCACCTGAGCAAATAATCGCTTCCGGAATCTTCTTAGGGTTGAACGTCTTCCCCTCGTTCTCGGGGTCGGCGTCAAACTCCGCCCGGGCCGTCTTGTTTATTGCCTCGTAGTGGGCAATCAGTTCCGCCAGCCCGTTGACGTATCGAGCGGGCTTTTTGCCCGCGGGGGTGTAGGTGAAACGGAACGCCTTGTCGGAGTTCAGAGGCTCGTAAACCTTGTAGACGCAGTCGCGGTCGCCGTTGGCTTTAGTAAACCAACATTCGCGCATAAAGATCGGATAATTCTCGTTAGAGTATTTCAGCGTTACTTCGCGGTTCTTAACCTTGGCAATGAAGTTAACCCGGTACCAATTGAGCAGTTTAAGGTCGTTGACGCTTACGCGCGGCCCCATAATCTTGCGCTCCTTCTCGGTGAACTCCTGGTCGATGTCCCAAAAGCAGGAGCCGTCGGACTGTTCGGCCGTGGCCGGCTGCTTGCGGATGTCCGGGCGGTTAACTTTCGGGTTCAGTTCGTTGCGGATGTTGAAGATATTGCAGAGGTCGGCTATCGCCTCGGGTACACGGTAGCCGGTGGCCTCCATATGGATATCGAGCGGCGACTTGGCCGTACCGTCGTCGCCGAAATCAGTCACGCGCCACATCTTGAGCCCGTTTTTCTCAAACAGTTTAACCCATGCGCTCGCGGTCTTATCCTCCGGGCGGATGCGGAACGGCCGTTTTTTGCTCGCGGCGTCTTCGGCGTCGCGGTAGTGCAGCGCTATGATTTCGAGCCCGTCATTTGTCGCCTCATATAATTCCTTAATTGTTACCATGTCGATAGTTACAAGTTACAAAATTACAATTATTTCAGGTCAAATCACGGGGGGGGGTATGGGCGGAACGGGCAATAACGGGCGTAACGTCGTAGACCGTAGCGATCGCGTCGCATATATCGACAATCAGTTGCTCCTCGCTAACTTCGTAGTCTATGCCTATAAGGCCCACGGGTTCGCGGTTGGTCCCTTTGCCTCGGCGGCAAATCTGAGTGACCTTGACGCCGTCGCCGGCAAAGGCTATTTCGTCGGCCAGATGCGACAGCAGGCGGTCCTCGGTCGTGGTTATAACGGCGGCGCCGTTCTTGGCCGACACGGTAGCCCGGAACGCGGCAAAGTTAATAACTTTAACCATTGGCGGCCTCCTTTTCTGAAAATGAATCCGGGGCGGAGACGGCACCCATCGCGCCACGGGCGTCAAACTCCGCGCGCCCGGCTTCAGGTCTTGCAATCACTTTTAAAACTCCGTAGACGTCGTCGGTCACGTCGACCTCGATCGTGTACCCCTCGCGGCGCAATTTTGAGGCTACGTCGACCACATGATTAGCGGCGCGAAACTTGAACGGGATCCAGAGCGACTCGCCAACATTCAGGTCGCGGAGAATACGCGCGGGCACCTCGTACTGTTTTAAAATTCTAATATTTTTTGTTTTTTTCGCCATAATGTGAAACTTTTTATAAATAATTTGTTATATTTGCATACAGATTCAGCGGCATTGCGCTGCAAAGTTAAAGACTTTTATTTATAAATACAAGTAAATCTGCGTAAAAATTTCCGAATTTAATTTATAAACATACTAATTATTTGATAATGAACGGACAAGAGTTAAAAGATATTTTGAAGAATGAAGGCTTTAAAATGGCTGAAGTTGCGCGCCGTATTGGCATAACACCTCAATCCTTGGAAAGCAAGTTTAAAACTCAAAGCGTTAAGCACGAATTTATCGAAGAGGTTGCCCGGGCTATAAACCGCGACGCTGACTATATCCTGAGCCGGGCCAGAGCGGCCAGCGCAAGCAACAACAGCGTTGCCGTTGCCGGCGATAATAATTCTGTTGTTACTATCTCCGAACGCTTCATCGCCTTACTCGAGAAAAAAGACGAACAAATCGAGAAAAAAGACGAACAAATAAGCAAATTGCTCGACATAATACGAGAAAAAGGCCCCAATAGTCCCGAATCCGGTCACGGCCCCGACCTAATCCCCTGACCGTTACACCCCCACGCAATCCTGTAGGAGTCACAAATGCTTCGCTACAGGCGAAGCATTTCTCATTTAAAGGGCTAATTATCAGACATTTATCGCGCCGTCTGTAAGCCCCATTTTTGTAAAACAATGGTCACGAGCCCCAAAAATCAACCTTTTATGACTGAAGAAGAAATTGAGTCGTTATATAAACAAATAGAGGACCTGAGTCTTTCAGAGATTCAGCAACGTGTTAATGATGAACTGTCTCCAATTAGTACTGGTTGGTTATTGAAGGTAGGAATATGTGTCGGTAATATATTTAATAATAATATAATTCATGATAAGCCCAAAGTGGATGCTCCAGAACTTGAGCGTGCTTGTAAAAAATCATGGAGTTACAATATAGAAAAAATTCGAGAAATCATAAAGAATAATCCTAAAACCTCAAAGAGTATAATGGATATTGTTATTCTTTTGGCTCCTGCAATAGCACAACAATATACGGGAATCTCCGGGATGGCAATTGTTGGTGCGCTTACTATTTTTTGCAAGCAAAATATCGGGCTATAAGTTAGTTATAAAGAACGCAAAAAAACAACTGCAAGTTGTCCGGCAAAATTTAAATTTCGTAGGCAAATGAAAACTCTGCCACGGGGAATTTCTCGCCATGTTCGTTGAAGGTTAGTGGGGGAGTTGGGCGAGGTGGTAGTCGCGGACTTCGCGGAAGAGTTTGGTGGCGAAGACGAAGTCGATGAGGGTTTCGTTGGTGGAGGTGTAGATTTGGTTTTTGTTTCCGACCCAGTCGACGTGGCCTTTGTTGAGGAAGACGATGTTTTCGCCGATGCCGAGGACGGAGTTCATGTCGTGGGTGTTTATGATGGTTGTGATGTTGTATTCGTGGGTGATGTCGGAGAGGAGTTCGTCGATGAGGATTGAGGTTTTCGGGTCAAGGCCTGAGTTGGGTTCGTCGCAGAAGAGGTATTTTGGGTTGAGGGCGATTGCGCGGGCAATGGCTACGCGTTTTTGCATACCGCCGGAGAGTTCTGAGGGGTATTTGTGGCCTTGGCCTTTGAGGTTTACGCGTTCGAGGCAGAAGAGGGCTCGGTCGGTCATTTCGGCGTGGGTCATGTCGGAGAACATGACCAGAGGGAACATGACGTTTGCCATGACGGTTTCGGAGTCGAAGAGGGCTGAGCCTTGAAAGAGCATTCCGATTTCTTTGCGGAGTTCTTTGATTTGTTTGGCCGACATGGCGAGGCGGTCGCGTCCGTCGAAGAGGATATGGCCTGAGTCGGGGCGGACGAGTCCGACGATTGACTTCATCATGACGGTTTTTCCGGAGCCGGATTGTCCGATAATGAGGTTAGTTTTTCCGGTCTGGAAGGAGCAGGAGACGTCGTGGAGGACGGTTTTGCCGTCGAAGGCTTTGATTACGTTTTTGACCTCAATCATTGGAGCAGGAGTTTGGTTAGTATGACGTCGAAGAGGAGAATAAGGATGGAGGAGTTGACTACGGCGCGGGTGCTTGCTTTGCCGACTTCGATTGAGCCGCCGTCGACGTAGTAGCCTTGGAAGGAGGCGACCGTAGTGATGATTACGGAGAAGACGAGGCATTTTATGAGTCCGTACCATACGTACCATTCGGTGAAGAAGGCTTGGAGGCCGTAGACGTAGCGGCTGACGGAGATAATGTCGGTGAATTGGGCAATGATCCATCCGCCAATCATTGAGGTGAACATAGAGAAGATGCAGAGAATCGGGATGAAGAGGAGGAATCCGATGAGTTTGGGGAGGACGAGGTAGTTGGCGGAGTTTACGCCCATGATGTCGAGGGCGTCAATCTGTTCGGTGACGCGCATGGTTCCGATTTCGGAGGCGATGCTTGAGCCTACTTTGCCGGCGAGGATGAGGCAGAGGATTGAGGAGGAGAATTCGAGCAGGACAATGTCGCGGGTGGCGAGGCCGACGGCGTAGGCGGGGATTACGGGCGATTCGATGTTGATTTGCATCTGGATTGTAATCACGGCGCCGATGAAGAGGCTGATGACTACGACCAGGGGGATGGAGTCGATGCCGAGTTTGAAGATTTCGGAGCCGGTGCGCCTGAAGAAGACTTTCCATTTGTCGGGGATGGAAAGGACGCTCTTCATGAAGAGGCAGTATTGGCCTATGGTCTTGAGGTTTTTGGTAATAAGCATATTGAAGGAATTAGAGCGACAAAGATACGCAAAATTTGCGAAAAAACGCAAGGTAGTTCCTAAAATTACCAGCAATGAGGGCAATAGTTAGCAAAATGTTTGCGTCGGCTCAGGTAGGCGGGGTCGTGGTCGTTGGCATAGGCTTCGCGTTCGAAGGAGATTGCGCGGTAGGCTTTGCGGGAGTTGCGGAGTTTGAGCAGGAGCCAGAGCCATTCGAGGCCGTAGAGGAGATAGAAGGGGATGAAGAGGAGTTCGCGCTGCTGGGCGTCATGGATTCGCTCGTGGTTGAGTATGCGGGGCGTAATCCATGACGTGTCGCGCGTGAGGTAGAGGCCGAAGAGGTTGAGGCAGTAGTTTTTTGGGGCCAGACGGGTGCGTACAATCATTTTTTGCGGTTAGGATTGCGCAGGACCTTGGGGTATCCTTTGGCGAGGCCGAGCGAGGCCGTCTTGTCGGCGGCTTGCTGAATGAGGGCGGGGAGGGCGGCGGCAGAGTCTGTCGCGGCGGCGATTACGAAGAAGGTCGGCGTGGCGTTTTTGACCACGTAGGCTTCGGGGAGTCCGTTTTCGCGCAGGCGTCGCATCATAGCCAGGGCGTTGAATCGCTGCTCGAAGCCATTGACGGCGACGGAAAATTCGGGAATCGGGGCTCCGGCAGAGTCTTCGCGGGCAAGAAACCAGGTCTGGACGTGGAGCGTATCGGGGCCGATGATGTAGACGGTTTGGCGGCGCTTTTCGGCGCGGTCGAGTTGGGCCTGCACTTCGGGATCGAGTTGGCGCTCGGCGCTTTTGGTGCGGGCCTTGGCAACGTCGTAGGCGGCGCGATAGTTTGACTCCGTTGTATGGCAGGCTCCGAGGGCGAGGGCCCCCGAAGCCGCCAGGAGGAGAAGCGGATTGAGTTTCATTTCAAACGGGTAGGGAGGGGAGACTTAGAGGTTGAGTTTCTTGCGGATATCCTTGGGTACTCCGTTTTTGTTTACGCTGAAACTCAGGGTTTTAGCGAGGAGATAGGGCTCGGATACGTAGAAGAAGCCGTTGTATTTATTGTTGGTGTTCCAGGAGTTTTTGACCTTGTAGTAACGGTTACCGAGTTGGTCGGTAGCGGTTCCGACGATGACCATGCCGTGGTCGTCGGTAGTTTCGTGATTGTCAAACATCTGCTGGCGCAGTTCGGGGGTTACGGTGACTTCCTTGAGGTCTTCGGGGCCGGTGAACTTATAGGCTTCCTTCTCCTTGTCGGCGTCGCTGAGGGCCACCCAACGGCTGAGTTCGGTTCCCTGCATGTCGGCCTCGGTCTTTTTCAGGGGGAGCACGGCGTAGCCGTCGTTCCACTTAAAGCCTTTTTCGGAGACGTCGGCGGCCCAGTTGATGGTGTAACCGGCCTTGAGGGCTTCATCGATAATGCGCTTGAAGTCGTCGAGGGGCACGTTGTAGTAGTCTTCCCAGAGCCAGTTGTCGCAAACCTCCAGGGGGAAGGGCTCATACATGGGCTGATGGGTGAACGAAGTGAAGGGGACGAAGTCCTTGAAGTTTACGCCGAGGCTTTCGGCATAGGACTTGGGGGTGTAAGTCTTGCCGTTGACCTCGAAGGTTTCGGGAACGGGGCCGAAATAGGCGTCGAGGATGCCTTCGAAGCCCTTGAGCCAGGCGGAACTCATCTTGCGGCTTCCGGCAATTGCCTTAATATAAGAGGTGAGGGCCTTTTCGACTTCCGAATGGTCGTGGGCGTCCTCGCCGTAGTTGAGGCCGGAGTAGACGCTTTCGGGGATAGCGCCATAGCGGTCCATAACGTAGGCAACGTCAACGATTGAGCCGCCCTGAGAGAAGTTGCCGACGCCGCCGAGGCGCACGAAGCGCTTGGCCTTGTCGAGATAACACTGGCGCACGGTGTACATTTCGCTCAGGTCGAGGGAGTCGCCTCCCTGGCGGAGGATATCTTCCTCAATGGCTGAAGTACCGGAGAAGCACCAGCAGGTGCCCGACTTGTTCTGGTCCTTGACGGAAGTGGTCGGCAGGGTGATAACGTCGGTGAATACGAAGCCCTTGATCGAGTCGGTTGCGACGGAGTCGGTCGGTTCGGTCTGGGCGGCGGCGCCGAGGAAGCATCCGAGAGCGGCGGCAGCAATGATGAACTTGTTCATTATTAGAGTCTTATGAAGGGTTTTTATTTGGTGTTCGGGTCGTTATAAAGAATCTGGATTTTGCCTATAGGGAGTTCGCCTTCAAGTTTTACGGGTATGCGGGTCCCGCTCTTTTCAATCCAGGCTTTCATCGGCTTCGAGGAGTTTTTGATTCGCTCGGAACTGAACATAAAACTGATTTTATAGCAGTCATATTTTCGTCCGTTCATTTCAATGGTCTCGTCGCCGTCGTAGGTGATTGAGAGTTTTTCAATCTTCTTTCCGGAGAAAATGTTGGCGCGGCTCACTGTGCCTTTCTTCATCTGCTCGAAGGGCAGACGGCGCACGAAGTAGTAAACGCTCAGCATATCGACAGCCGGGAGCAGGGCCGACATCGTGGTGTCAGCGGTCTCCGTGCGTCCTTTTATCCGCTTGATTCGGTGGACCTTGGCAATGGCGCGGTTGCCATGATAGGTATAGTTGATAATATCGTGGCGATACTGCTTGTCTTCGTGGGTCGACTTATCGTAGAGCAGGGGTGACATATCTCCGAGGCGCATCCGGCCGGTCAGCGTGTCGCGGACCATAAAGATACGGTCGGCCCAGGGCTGGGTCTTGGCCGTCAGGACGGCGTGATAGCCGTCGGGGTTCTTGGTCAGGGATATGCCTGCCGAGCCGGCCACCTTCTGAATGAGCCCCCATTTATAGGTTACGCGAAACGAGAGTTTCTCGTTGCCGAACTCAATGTCGGCCAACTCGGGCGCCGCCGCCAAGGCCGCCGTGAGCGCCAAAATCAGAGCCGTCAGTACTAAAGTCAGTCGCTTCATAGGTCAAAGGGCAGGGTGTTTTTAGAGGCCTGCTCGATTCGCTTGTTGCGCCAGCAGTTTCGGCAGATTGCAATATACTTTTCGTCGCCGCCAATCTCTACTTGGGCACCCTCCTGGACAATGTCGCCGTTGGCGTCGATACGGGCGTTGACAATCGTCTTGCGGCCGCAGGAGCAGGTGCTCTTGATTTCGTCGATAGTGTCGGCAATCTCAAAGAGGCGGCGCGAGCCCTCGAACGAGTGGGTGCGGAAGTCGGTGCGCAAGCCGTAGCAAATCACGTTGACGCCATAGTCATCGACCAGGCGGGCGAGTTGGTCAACCTGGTCGGCCGAGAGAAACTGAGCCTCGTCGATAAGAAACCACTCGATCAGACATCCGGCCTCCTCACAGAGGCTTATGGCCGTCAGATAGAGGTCGGTATTCGCCATAATCCACTGACATTCACGCTCAATGCCGATGCGCGAGCGGATAACGTTCTTGCTGTCTCGCGTGTCGATAATGGGCTTCATGCAGATGTAGCGCATGCCGCGCTCCTCGAAGTTATAGGCCGTAGTCAGCAACAGGGCGGTCTTTGCGGAGCCCATAGTGCCGTATCTGAAGTATAGTTTTCCTTTCTTTTCCATGGAGTCAGTGAGTAAAAATCGGCTCAAATTTACGAAAAAAAATCGGGTCGCGCAAGAAATCCCGGGCGCGTCGTTATCTGATTTCCGAGAGGGGGAGGAGATTATGGAGAATAGCGAAGACGGAGATTGCTGCGGCCGAGTGGATGTCGAGTTTGGCGCAGATGTTGCGCCGGTGGGTCGCGACGGTGTGGACCGAGAGGCAAAGTGCGTCGGCAATCTCCTTATTGGCCATTCCGCGGGCAATGCAGCGAATAATCTCCTTTTCGCGTTCGGTAAGGTTATGGACCTCAGGGTCTTTCGGCTCGTCGGGGATAGTCTGGCGCGCGGGCAGATTGTCGACCGAGCGTTCAAGTTCGCGCACGGCGGGAACGAAAATGCGGTTTTCCACTTCGCAATGGCTCATCAGGTCGGTTTCGCAGTTGATAATGTCGAAAAGGACCGAGTTGAGCCGGTTATTGTCGGCTCCCGTGCCCTGATAATGGCAGATAAATATGTCCTTGAGTTCGTGGAGTTTGGTCGCTATGGGCTCGTGGGTCGACAGAAATTGGTCAATGGAATAGTCGGGGTCGCGGCGCCCCTTGAGCAGGGCGTCGACATAGGTGAACACGTCGTTGTTTTCGTGCTCCATATGGTTGCGGACCTCGCGGACATAATCGTCAAAGAACCTGAGGATTACGAGGGCCACGGCTTCACCCGCCGAGTAGTTGATGGCGTCGATGAGTTTGCGGCGAATCTGGGGCAGATGGTAGTCGATGAAATAGGCGTGGGCGTTGCGCAGATAGTTCATCAGCGAGGGGAGGCTGACCGGGCGCAGCGGAAGTTGGCGTCCGGCAATCAGGGAGGCCACGGCGAGGAAAGTGTCGGAGTCGACCCCGGCGTCGGCACAGACCTTGGCAATAGAGTCATCGCCGAACCCCAGGGGTATGTTGAATCGCGAGAGAGCCATCAGCAGAACCGGAGTTTCGGCAATGGCGTCGCGCATTTTGATTTTAGCGTCGTAGGGGAGCGGTTTCATTATCTTAGCGGGAGTTTATCGGGTTGCAAAGTTAATGATTTTTTTGTAAATTTGCCGCCGAAAATGAAGATGTTTTTTCGCATATGGTGCGTTTTCGTCCTGACTTTCCTGATGTCGGCAGCGGCGTCGGGCCAGACTCGTTTAGGGTCGAGAAGTTCCGAGAATAAGGACGAAAAGACGGCCGAAGCCAAGGGCTCCGACTCGCCTGTGGAGTGGGCCGACGCGATTACGCGCATAAGCAGTTGGAACGTCAGCGAATTTTTGGGCGACCGCACCCTCCGCGAGGTCGATACGGTGCTTCAGGACTATTGTCAGAGCGTCGCAATCCCCTCGCTGCAATATGGTTACGCCTCGGCCATTACGGGCAACTACGGCGCCGAGGGCATCCCGATGCACTATTTTGAGCGGGGAGTTCCCGGGCCCTTCTTTTTCAACGACGCTCTGAGCCCGTATATCCCTACGGTTGAGACCACTCCGTTCTATAACTCGCGGGTTCCGATGACCCTGCTCTCCTACAATACGAGTTACGGCACTCAGGACGCTCAGGACCGCCTGAAAGCCGTATTCAACGGAAATATCAACAGCCGCGCGCAGATTGGCGCCAACGCTGAATATATCCTCTCGAAAGGTTGCTACGACAATCAGGCCGACAAGCATTTCAATTTCGGCATAAACGGCTCATATTCAGGCAATCACTATCAGGTCATTGCGCTCTATAATCAGTATTACTCACTGAACAAGGAGAATGGCGGCATCCAGAACGACCTCTACATTCTCGACCCCGCCGAACTCCAGGGAGGCAACTCTAAGATTACGCCGAAAAATATTCCCGTTAACCTGCGGGGGGCACATTCGAGGGTCAACGGCCGCGAATTTTGGATGAACAATCGCTACCGCATGGGCTTCTGGCGCGAAAACGAGGAGGATTCAACGCGGACGTTTGTCCCCGTCAGCCAGATTTTCTGGACCTTTGACTTCAATGAGCACCGCCATATCTTCCGCACGTCGCAAGCGGCCGACCTCGGCTTTTTTGAAAACACCTTTTTCGACGATTCGAAGACCTACGACGACGCCCGCTCGCTCACGCTGCGCAATACTGTAGGCATCTCCCTGCTCGAAGGCTTCCATAAGTGGGCCCGATTCGGGCTGACCGCCTTTGTGCAACACGAGTTTAACCGCTATCGCCAACTATGTGACTATCAGCCGCTTGGAATACGCCGCGTAAGCAAGGAAAATTCGCTCTACGTCGGCGGCAAACTGAGCAAGGAGCAGGGCTCACACCTTCGCTATAACGCCAACGCTCGCATTGCGATTGCGGGCCATAACTTAGGCGAAGTGGAAGTTGGAGGCGAGGCTCAGTTCCGCGTGCGCATCAGGCGCGATACGGCCTCGGTCAAGGCCTATGCGAAGTTTGACAATCTGCATCCGTCGTTTTTCGTCGACGAGTATGTCAGCAACCATTTCATCTGGAAAAACGACTTCGGGATGACCCGCCGCCTGCGCTTCGGCGGCGAGATTGACATTCCGCAGACTTGGACCAACCTCTCGGCCGGTATGGAGAACATCCAGAACCTTATTTACTTTAATAATCAGGCACTTCCGCAGCAGCATGGAGGCAACATCCAGGTCTTTTCGGCGTCGCTCACCCAGGGACTCCACTTCGGCATTTTCAACTGGGAGAACTCGCTGAATTTCCAGACCTCGTCGGCCCCTGACGTACTTCGCCTGCCTAAGTTCAGCGTGCTCTCAAACATGTATCTGCTCTTCCGTGTGGCCTCGCTCAGGGCGCAGTTCGGGGTTCAGTGCAACTACCTTACGCGCTATAAAGCAATGGCTTACCAGCCGGCCACCATGACGTTCCATAACCAGGATGAAATTTATGTGGGCAACTATCCGATGATGGACGCCTATCTTAATATGAAACTCAGCAAGGTGAGGTTCTATGTGCTCGTCTCCCACTTCAACCAGGGCCTCTTCGGCGGGTCGAACTATTTTTCTGCGGCCCACTATCCGCTGAATCCCCGAAGGTTTATGTTCGGCCTGAGCATAGACTTTGCCAACTAACCGAAAAATCTCTTATTCCGGATGAAAAATTCTCATAGCCAAAAGCCTCAGAGCCGCCTTCTGCTCTATGTTCTCCTGCTCGTCGTGACCCTCGGGTTGATGTTTTCGCTCAAGCGCTGTCAGCACTTCGGCGAGGCCCCTACGGAGCCTCAGCCGGACGATACGCTGCGGGTTGCTATCCAGTATGCCCCCGGCTCTTTCTATCTCGACGGCGACAGCCTCGGAGGGGTTGACTATGAGGCACTTAAACGTCTCGGGCTCCCTTATCGGCTTTACCCTATCACGAACCCCTCGGAGGGGCTCAGCGGCCTGAACGAGGGGCGCTATGACCTTGTGATTGCCGACCTGCCGCTGACGGCCGACAGCACCTCGGAGTATATTTTCACCAAGCCGGTCTACGTGGACCGTCAGGTGCTTGTTCAGCGCGTTGATTCGGGCCGCGAGCCTGAGATTCAGTCGGTTGTGCAACTTGCGGGCGATACGGTCTGCGTGGCCGAAAACTCGCCGATGGCAGCGCGCCTGGCCAACTTGGCAGACGAAATCGGAGCGCCCATCTTTATCAGTGAGCGCCCCGCAACGTCGGAAAAACTGCTTATTGAATTGGCCCGCGGGCTTGACGACGTGAACTATGTGGTTGTCAACGAATCGGTTGCGCGCGAACTGGCCGGAGATTATCCGAATCTGGACTATTCCGTTGCCGTTTCGCTCAATCAGTTCCAGCCGTGGGTGCTCCGCAAGGACCGTCAGGACCTTTGCGACTCAATCAACGCCCGGTTGCGTTGAGATAGGCCGCGGTGGCCGTCCGGAAGTCGCCGTAGGCCGATGAATATTGGTCGTGGGCCTGACGGGAGAGGGCTTCGGCTTCGAGCAGGTCAGTGATTGTCGAAGTGCCTGCTTCATAGTAGATTCGGTTCAGGCGCAGGTTTTCTTCGGCCTGGCCGATGGCTTCGGCGGCGAGTTCCATCTTACGATGGGAGGCCGTCAGTTCGTCCCATTTGTTTTGCATGTTAATCTGGAGCATCTGGCTGAGGTCTTCCTTTTCGAGGCGGGCATTTTCCAGTTCTATGTTTTTGCGCTTGAGAGCGTGGGAGCCGCCCCACCAGGCCGTAATCGGGACGTTGACAACCAACTGTATGGAGCCGAAGTTATGGCCCTGCTCAAGGACGTTATGGTAATACCAGCCGGCGCCGCCGAGAACCTGCGGGAGGTTCTTGCCGAGTTCCATACGCTTTTCGAGGCGTTTGGCTTCGACGTTGGCGTCAAGAAGTTGATAGCCAATGGTGTTATCAAGCGCTTCGGCGGGGTCTACGCGCAGGTCGGCGGGGTAGGCGGGCACTGCGTCGGGCACCGGGGCCGAGATGTTGATAGGCTTGTCGAAGTCTTCGCCGATATATTGCGAGAGGACCATACGGCAGAGTTGGATTCCGTTGTTGAGGTCAACCAGGTCGGCTTCGTAGCCGTTGCGCTTGAGTTGTACCTTCAGCAGGTCGTTGCGCATTGCCACTCCGGCGTCGACGGCCACCTGAATCTGCGAGTCGAGAGTGTCGAGCGTGGCGATTACGGAGAGGAGCGTGCGGCGAGTATCTTGCAGAGTGGCGAGTTTCCAATAGTATTCTTCCGTGGTCAGGCGCACCTCGTTTTCGGTCTGGGCGCGCTGGAGTTCGCCGACGGCTTCGCCTACCTTGGCGAGTTTATTGCCGTTGACAATTTCGCCGCCCATAAAGATAGGCTGCAGGGCCTGCACTCCGGCCAGAACGCCATGTTTGACCAACTGGATATTGAGCAGGTCGAGGGCGTTATACTGAAACACGTAGTTATGAGAGCGGAAGCCGAACCCCGTTGCCGAAATCTGGGGGAAATACTTGGTGAAGGCCTCCTTGCGGGTCTCTGTGGCGGCCTTGGCCGAGTTGGCCGAGCGCTTGAGGGCGGAGTTATTGGCAACGGCCAGGTCTATGCACTCCTGAAGGGAGAGGATGGTGTCCTGCGGTTCGGATTGGGCAGACGCGCTGACTGCGGCTGCAAGGGCTGTTATGGCGATGAATATCTTTTTCATAACCCAATTTTGTATTTAGTATAGAATTTTGTATTCTATATTTTGTATTTTTTATTTTGTATTTTGTATTTAAATCATGTGCGTTTCCAGGGGCTCGTCGAGGGGTGAGTTGGCGCCTTTCTGGCGTGCTTTCATCTTCCAGTAGGCCACGGGGATAGTGGTCAGGATGAAAATCATAGTGATAGGCGTTCCGTAGAAAATCACTACGCCCATAGGCTGCCAGAGGGCCGAGCCGCCGATGACCATCGGGACGACGCCCATAGTGGCGGCGGCGGAGGTCAGGAAGATGGGGCGCATTCGGCGCTGCGAGGCGTTGAAGATAGCGTCCTTGAGGGTTTCGCCCTGGTTGCGGAGTTCTTCGGCATAGTCGAGGAGCACGATTGCGTTACGCACGAGGATACCCATCAGGGAGACGATGCCGAGCACGCAGGTCAGGGAGATATTCGTTCCTTGAATCAGCATACCGATGCCGGCGCCGGGAATACAGAGCAACAAGGAGAGCACCATCAGCAGGGCAGTATTGATCTGCGCGTAGTGGAAGAGGATGATGAAGAAGATAATCACTACGGCGATTACGAGGGCTTCCATAATCTGCGGGAGGATAGTCATTGAATTATCCCAGTCGCCGCCGCGGGTAATAGTCACTCCGTCAGGAATATCCATGGAGTCGATGGCGTCCATGACGGCTTCGGTGCGGTCAATGACGTTCACGTTGCGCTGAACTTCGGCCATAATTGAGATTGAGGGGATGCCGGCGCGGTGAGAAATCTGCCCGTGGTTCCATTGCGGCTCTACGTCGGCAAAGGAGCGGAGAGGGGCGGAGGTTGCGCCGAGGGCTATGGGCATCGGCTCGTTCAGGAGGTCTTCAGAGTCGGAACGGTCCGAAGTCGGGGTCTTGAGGACCACGGGGATGCCGTAGTCGCCTTCCCAGACCGTAGCGACGGGGACGCCGGGGCTATAGCGCATGGCCAGAGTGGCCTCCACGCCGAGATTGTTCATGCCGAGGCGCGACGATTGCGTGGGGTTAGGAACCACTTCGGCGGCCACCAGGGGATTATCGAGCGAGGAGCGTACGCAGCGGAGGCCGTCGACCTGACGCATACGGGCCATAATCGAGTCGCTGACCTGCTGTATTTGGGCGAAGTCGGAGCCGCTGACGCGGATTTCGATGGGGTAGGCCGCGTTGGAGTAACTCAGTTGCTTGAAGCGGACAATCGCGTCGGGGAAGTACGATTCGTAGGCATCAGTATATTCGTTGAGCACATCAATCGTGGCTTCGTCGCTCTTGGTGTTGACGATAAACTGGGCGAAGTTGGGGCCGCCGACCTGGGGGGCGTAAGTGGCCTGGAAGCGAGGCGAGGAGCAGCCATGGAAGGAGGCGATGGAGACCACGCGCTCATCCTTGGCGAGGATGCTTTCGAGCGAGTCGGCCACTTCCGAGGTGCGCTCAACCGAGGTGCCTGTCGGGAGGAAAATCTCTACGGCAAACTGGTTGCGCTCGGCTATAGGCATCAGTTTGAACGGGCGAGTCACGAAGAGGACAATGCCCAGGACCGTAACCACAACGGAGATTACGAGGGTGGCCGTCGGGTGCTTGAAGCAAATGGTAATCAGATTGTTATAATACTTCTGGAGGAAGACGAAGAAGGAGAATTTCTTCTTGCCCGATGCTATGGCTTCCTGCTCCTGCTTGTAGATAGGCTCCTTGATGAGTTTATACTGCAGGAACGGCACGAGCAGTTCGGCAACCACGAGCGAAACCATCAGGATTATGGTCAGGGCCCATGGGAAGTCGGTCAGGAAGTCGCGGAACATTCCGGTCATTGTCAGCAGGAAGGGGAAGAAGGTAATCGAGATTGCCAGAGTTGCGGAGAAGATTGCCTTAAGAAACTCCGTGCCGGAGCGCAGGGTGGCCGATTTATGGTCCATACCCTCGGAAATCAGTTCTACATAGTCGTCGATAATCACTACGGAGTTGTCGACAATCATACCGAGCGAGAGAATAAGGCAGGCGAGGGTCACCGTGTTCAGTTCGATGCCGAACATATAGAAGAGGCCCAGGGAGATGAAGATGGCGATGGGGATGGTGCTCGCGGCGATGAGGGCCACTTTGAGCGGCAGCAGGAGCATGATGACGACCACTACGGCTACGATGGCGATTACGAGTTCGCGCAGGAAGTCGTTGACCGAGGAGTTCACTACCGTAGGCTGGTCGGTAATCTTATAGAGGGTCACGTCGGAGGGAATCTCCGTGGCCTGAAATTCAGCGAGTTGCTGATTGACCTCGCGGCCCATTTCGACGATGTTGTAGCCGTCTTTCATCTGGACGGAGAGGAGGATACACTTCGTCCCGTTGTTGGTTATGTAGGAGGTGGGCTCGGCATATTCTTTCTTGATCGTGGCAACGTCTTCGAGGCGCACTACGGAGCCGTCGGGGAGCGAAAGGATAATCATCTGCTGCAGGTCGTTGACGGAGTTGATCGAGCGGTCAACGTGGATAGGCTGCGTGTAGGTTTCGGAGCGCAGGGAGCCGCCGGTGGTCTGGAATCCCTTGGCCAGGAGAATTGTGCCGAGGGTCTTTTCGTTCAGGGCGTAGTGCGAGAGTTTTTCGGGGTCGAGGGTGACGGCGATCTGCTCGCCCTGAGTGCCGTAGACGTCCATCGTGCCGACGCTTTCAATCGTGCGGAGGCGGTCGCGAAGGTTGTCCATATATTGGCCGAGTTCGCGATAAGTCTTCTGCTCGCTCTGCATCGTGATGAGCAGCGCCGAGGTGTCGGCGAAGTTCGAGATGGTCTCGACGGCGAGGACACCGGCGGGGAGTTTGAGTTTGACGGCGTCCATGCCGAGTTTAAACTGGTTCCAGAAGGGGGTGGTGTCCGTTACGTTATCGTCGAGTTCGACGAAAATCATGACCATGCCGTCAGAGCAGTTGCTGTAGGTGGTCTTCTTGTTGACCTCCTTGAATGAGAATACGTAGTCTTCGAGGGGTTTGAGTACTTCCTGCTCCATCTGTTCGGGGGTGGCGCCGGGATAGACGGCGGCGACCACGCCTTCGCGGATTGTGAACGAGGGGAACTCGTTCTTGTCCATCTTGATGAGGGCGAAGATGCCGAAGCCGATGAGGACTACGGATAGCAGGAGCACTATCGAGCGGTATTTAAGACCTGCAACTACGATGCCGGCGGGCTTCTGAAGCGGCTTGGGCGTCGAGGGCGTTGCGGGCGTCGTGGCGGTTTGCTGTTCTTGTGTTGCCATAGCGAATAAGTTCTAAATGAGTGAATTAAGTCAATTTACGAGTCTATTTTCGGGCGGTAAGGGATTATTCTTGAATAGGGGTTCCGTTGCTGACTTTCTGCATTCCGGCGATGATGACGCTGTCGCCCGGATTGATTCCGGAACTGATAATGATGCCGTCGGCCGTGATTCCGCCTTGCTCGACGTAGCGCATCTGGGCCTGGCCGCCGTTGGCAAGCCATACGAAGTTGCGGTTGTCGGCGCTCAAGAGGACTGCCTGGGCCGGGAGCACGATGTTGTTTGTGGCCGTAGAGTCGGCGGCTGCCGGGTCAACCTTGACTGAGCAGAGCATTCCGGGAAGGAGTTTGCCGTCGGCGTTAGAAACCTTGAACTTGACGTCGTAGGCGCGTGACAGCGGGTTGGCAACCACGCCCTGCTCGGTGAGTGTTCCGGGGCGTGTCTCCCCTTCGAGGGCGTCAAAGGCTATGGAGGCGGTGCGTCCGGGCTTCATGGCCGAGATTTCGTTTTCGGGAACGGAGATGGAGACCTTAACGTCGCCGAGACCCACGATGCGGAGCACGGGCATCGCCGGGATGACCGTCTGGCCTACGTCGGCGAGTTTTTCGGCAACCGTGCCGCTCACCGGAGCGTAGATGCGGGCGTCGTTGACGGCCCTGTTGGCCATAGCGGCGGCGTTTTCGGCCTGCTTGAGTTTAGATTGCATTTCGGCCCACTTGATGTCGGGCAGCGCGTTGGCGTCGTGGAGTTTCTTCAGGCGGGCATAGGCGTCGCGAGCCTCGTCGAGGGTTGCCTGCGCTATGTTGGCGGCGTTAACCAGGCTCTCGGCGTTCAGGTCGGCAAGCAGTTGGCCGCGGGTAACTTTCTGCCCGGGGCTTACGTAGATATTCTTGATTGTGCCGGCCACAGAGAAACTGACTTCCGAGCCGTCGCCGGACTCTACGGTGCCCGAATAGGTGCGCGAGTCGCTGACGTCCGAGGGGCTTACGGCCATCACTTCAACCTTCACAGGCGGAGCGGGCGTAATCTTTTCTTTTTTCAAACCGCAGGAGGTGAGCCCCGGAATCATCATCGAGCCCAGAGCAATAAGGAACAAGGGGGTTACAGTCTTTTTCATAGTTGAAACATTTATCATTTTTAACTTAAACACCCCAAATGTTAAAAATGTTCAGTTTGAACCTCAGCCCCTCAACAATTGTTAAAAAAGAAACTATTTATTTATGCCTTATAATATATATAGAATACTATGACGACTGAGAGCAAACCCCGTTATTGGACCGTTGATAGAATTATGTGGCTGATTATCAGTGTGGTAGTCGGGTTGGGCCTTTTGTGGCTCATTGACTCTTTGAGCGACGTCCTGCTGCCTTTCTTCGTGGCCTGTTTCGTGGCCTATCTGCTCCAGCCCTTGGTTGAACTCAATCGGCGCTGGACCCGCGAAAAGGGGCGCGTCATCTCCTCGATTTTGACCGTCGTGGAGGTCACGGCCGTGCTCATCGGCGTGGTCTATATATTTATGCCTCAGGTAATTCGCGAACTCGACTCGCTCGGGACCATAATCCATGAGGTCAGCAGCGGCAAGCGCCCACTCCCCGCCGAGTTTGCCGGCCTGGTCAGTTACGTCGAGCGCGAACTCAACCCGTTCGACTTCCGCCGAGTTCTCGAGGAGTTTCATCTGTCGACCCTACTGAGCAAGGGGTCGTCGCTCCTGGGCGAGTCGCTCGATGTAATCTTCGAGGCACTCGCCTGGGCCCTCACTCTGGTCTACGTGCTCTTCATCCTGATTGACTACCCCCAGATTGTGCGCGGCTTTAAACTGATAATTCCCGCGCGCTACCGCCAAAGCGCCCTCGGCATCATCCGCCAGGTGCAGTCGAGCATGAACCATTATTTCCGAGGTCAGGGGCTCGTGGCCCTCTTTGCTGCTGTCTTCTACTGCATCGGCTTCTCAATCATCGGCCTCCCCCTGGCAATCCCTATGGGCCTGCTCGTCGGCATCCTCTATATGATACCTTACTTTCAGTATGTTACGCTGATTCCCGTCGCAGCCATCTGCCTCATCTACTCTCTCGGCGGCCAGGTGAGTTTCCTCGGACTCTTCGGCCGTTCGCTCCTCGTCTACCTCGTCAGCCAAAGCATCTGCGACTACATTCTGACGCCCCACATCATGGGCCGCGAAATGGGTCTCAACCCCGCCGTCATTCTCCTAAGCCTCTCCATTTTCGGCTCCCTCTTCGGCATCATCGGAATGATAATCGCCCTCCCCGCCACCTCCCTCATCCTCACCTTCTACGAAAAATACATCTCCTCCAAATAATAGGGAGGGGGCGATTTCCAAGCGCCCCCAAGTCGCGCGAAGTTCAGGCTTCCCCGTGGCGGCGCTTGGAAATCGCCGCCTCCCTACCTGTATTTTGTATTTTTTATTTTGTATTCTAAATTTTTAATTTAGAAGCAGTTGGGCGTCGCCGTAACTTAGGAAGCGGTAGGCGGGGTTGGCCAGGGCGTGGGCGTAGACTTCTTTCCAGCGGTCGGCGCCGAGGAAGGCGCTGACAAGCAGCAAGAGGGTTGAGCGGGGCTGGTGGAAGTTGGTTATGATTCCGTCGACGACTTTGTATTCGTAGCCGGGGGCGATGATTACCCTTGTGGAGGCTATGAATTGGGGTCCGTTGAAGGCCCGGAGGAGGGCCTGGAGGGCTTCAGAGAGCGAGAGGCGGGGGTGGGTCTCGTCGTAGGGGTACCATTGGGGGAGTTCGTCGATGGGGAGGCCTTTGGCGGCGCGGCAGCCCAGATGGTAGAGGCTTTCGAGGGTGCGCACGGAGGTGGTCCCGACGGCAATGACGGGTCGGGAGCCTTTGGCGGCGAGTTCTTCAATCAGCGTGCGGCTGACGGAGATGAACTCGGAGTGCATCGGGTGGTCGCCGATAAGGTCGGATTTGACGGGTTGAAAGGTTCCGGCGCCAACGTGGAGGGTCAGGGCGCGGCGGGCGAATCCGGCTCGGTCAATCTCAGCGAGGAGGCTGTCCGTGAAGTGCAGTCCGGCCGTGGGGGCGGCTACGGAGCCGTCGATGGCGGAGAAGACGGTCTGGTAGTCGACCATGTCGGCCTGCTCGGTCGGGCGGTTGAGGTAAGGGGGGATGGGGAGTTCGCCGGCGGCGGCTATGACTTCGGCAAAGGAGGCGTGGCAGTCCCAGCGGAAGCGGACCACTGAGGCGTTGTCGCGTCGCTCGATGCGCTCGGCCGAAAGGATTGTTTGGGTTCCGGAGGGAAGGGTCACTACGCCGCGCAGTTCGCCTTGCTTCCAGCGCTTGCTGTTGCCCACGAAGCAGAGCCACTCGACGCCTTCTGAGCCGGAGGCGGCAAAACTGAGGGCATAGTCGGCGGGTGCGACGGGTTCGAGGCAGAAAATTTCAATCAGGGCGCCTGACTCTTTGGCGAAGCGCAGTCGGGCGTTGATTACGCGCGTATTGTTGTAGACAAGCATTGCGCCGGGGGGTAGCAACTCGGGCAGTTGGTTGAAGATGCGGTCTTCGAGGGAGCCGTCGGGGCGGCATACAAGAAGGCGGCAGCGGTCGCGCTCGGCCAGAGGGTGGCGGGCAATGCGTTGGTCGGGCAGAGGATAGTCAAACTCCTCTATGGCAATCTGTTGGGGCTTCACTTGGCGAAGAGTTTGTCAACCCAGGGCATTACGTGCTCGGTCTTGAAATAATGATGCGGGGGGTCGACGTTGCAGAGGCGGAAAAACGTGTCGCGGTCAATCCCGGCGGGAATCTCCTGAACGGGAACGCGGGCGGAGTCGGCTTCGAACATGGCGTAATGGTGGGCCTCGAAGTTATCGGGGGCGCCCGCCAGGGAGTAGGCCTTGCGGATGAGGTTGAAGTCGCGGTCGAGGCCCCCCTCGGTGCAGATTACGGGGCGGGGAGCGAGGGCGGCGACGATGTCGGGAAAGTCAAATTCGGTCAGGAACTCGGGAATCAGATGCTCGATGTTGTTCGGGAAGGGGCGGTTGCCGTTGGCGTCCTTGGCGGTCATTGCGAGGATGCGGTCGCGGGTGGTGCAAAGGAAGTCGTTATAGACAAAGGCGTAGATGTCGGGGTTCATCAGGCCGAGGGCCATGAGCGGCTCGGTTCCGAGCGAGAATCCGCTGACGAGGATGCGCGAGGGGTCGAGGTCGGGGCGCGTCTTGAGCCAGTCGAGGACAACCTGGTTCTGCCAGGAGCAGAGGCCGAGGTAACTCCAGCCGAGTTCGAGGAGATAGCGCGAGGTAATCAGGTAGTCGAAGCGCCCGGCGTCGCTCAGTTCGCCGGCCGAGACGTTGTCGACAGCCACGGCGATGAGCCCCTTGTCGGCAAAGTGGCGAGCCATAGCCTGCTTGGCGGGTTCGCCGTCGGGGAGGGGCTTGCTGAGGTCATAATTGCCCGGTTCTTCGCCGCAGAGGAGTTCCTTGGTGCCTCCAAAACCGGGGATACAGATTACGGCGCCCTTGGCGGGATTTTCGGTCGAGACGCCGTCGGGAATCAGCATATTGACGGCGACCATCACCTCCGGCAGGGGGTAGGTCTCCCAGCGCTGAAGGCGATAGCCGGGGCGCTCGACTTCCTTGACCATCCGGGGCTCGGCGGGCTGATAATCAGGATGTTTCATCAGGCGCGTCATAGCGTCTGACATGGCGGCTTGCCATTGCGGAAAACTGTCGGCGGGCATCGCCGGGTTGAAGCGCAAGCGGGGTCCGTTGGCGCGCATCAGGGAACGGACGTGGGAAATCGACGATGTCAGCCTGCCGTCGGGACGGGTGCTGACATCAAGGGCTGAATCCATCGGGTCGGCGGCATAAATCAGACCGCTGCAGAGGCTCAGGAGGGCAAAAAGGAGTTTACGCATATATAATAGGGGAGGGGATTATTTAGGGGCGAGGGCTGACTCGATGGCGGTCAGGTCGGCGCGGAGTTGAGGCTCGGTTGCAAGGCGGTTTTCAATGTTGCGCACGGCGTGGAGCACCGTAGCGTGCGTGCGGCTCAGGCGCGCGCCGATGGAGGTCAGGGGCAACTGGGTGAGTTTCTTGGTTATGTACATGACCATCTGGCGGGCATCGTTGATTTCGCGTCGGCGCGAGGGGGTGAAGAGCGAGTCGCAATCGACTTTGTAGTAACTGCTTACCTGCTCGGCAATCATCTCGAAGTTGACCGAATGGCGGCGAATCTTGACGGCGTTTCTGAGGACTGAGCGGGCCAGGTCGAGGTCAATTTCGCGCCCGTAGGCGGCCGCGTGGCCCACCATCGAGACCATTATGCCTTCGAGTTCGCGGAAGGAGGCCGTAGCGTTCTCGGCGATGCACTCGATAACCTCCGGCGGAAGGTCGAGGCCCTCCTGCTCGGCCATATGGCGGAGCACTTTGACGCGCATATCGTAGTCGGGGCGGAAGAGTTCGCAGGTCATGCCCCACTTGAAGCGCGAGAGCAGGCGCTCCTCCATATTGTCCATCTCCGAGGGACGCACGTCGGAGGTCAGGATGAGTTGACGCCCGTTCAGATGCAAATGGTTGAAAATATGGAAGAAAGCGTTTTGCGTGCTCGCCTTGCCGATGAGGTCCTGAATATCGTCGATAATCAGAGTGTCGATGCTCTGATAGAAGGCGTAGAAGTCGTTGATGATTCCGCGGGCCATGGCAGCCGTAAACTGGCTTTCGAAAAGGCGGGCCGTCACGTAGAGCACTCTGCGGCGCGGCATGGTCTCCTTGATTCCGATGCCTATTGCCTGAGCCAGATGGGTCTTGCCGACTCCCGGAGGGCCGAAGACGAAGAGCGGATTGTAGGTCTGCGTCAGCGGGTTCTTGCAGATCGCCTGCCCGATAGTTGCGGCCAGACGGTTACATTCGCCCTGGCAATAGTTTGCGAAGTTATAGCGCGGATTGAGTTGCGAGTCAAGTTCAACCTCTTTCTGTTTCGACTTGGCGTTAAAGGGGTTGGCCGCCGTTGAGCGATTTGAAAGGGCCGTCGAGGCGTTTGAGCCGGACATAACCACCGCCGAGTCCGGGTCATTATTCTTTACCTGATAGGCAAAACGAAGTTTGACGGGCCCATAGACGTAGCGCAACGTCTTGACTATCAGCGCTCCGTAGGTCGTCTCAAGATGTTGCTTAAAAAAGTCGGAGGGCACTCCGAGGTGCAGTTCGCCGTCTTCATACTTGAGGAATGAAATCGGGCGGAACCAACTGTCGAACTGCTCTGCGGGGAGGTTGTCCTGAAACTTTCGCAGACACTTCTCCCACTGCTCGTCAACTAAGTTATCCATTTAATATCGGTTCGGTGGTTAAGTAAAAATGATTGGTTTTTCGCACTGCAAATCTCGCTCAAAAAAAAAGAAAAAACAACTGAAAAAAAATTTGCTTTTTAGAAAAGTTATTAACACTGCTGAAAATCAATCACTTACAAAGTTATTAACATTTTCGCGCCTATTAGGCTGAATATTAGCGAATTAACTTGTTTTAAGTGTGAAACATACACCCCTTCGCCCCAAGCCGAAAAGCGCGGGAAGGCCGATGAAATCAAACCTTTCGCGCTCGGAGGCTAAGTGTTCCACTTCAACCCCTCTAATTTAGACTAAGTCCAAATCCGGGCGCGACAGCAAAGGGAAAGGCGGCGACCTCGCCGCCGAAAGCATCCTCGCGAATTTGGGAGCGCTTGGCAATCGCCCCCTCCCAGGCTGTCGGGCACAAAAAAAGTCAAGTCGGGGGCGACTTGACTGGGCGGAGAGGACGAGATTCGAACTCGTGGAAAGGATTGCTCCCTTCGTCGGTTTAGCAAACCGGTGGTTTCAGCCACTCACCCACCTCTCCGGGGTTTGACGGGTGCAAAGTTAGGGGGAATTTTTGAGGTTTGCAAATTTTTGGGCAACTTTTTTGCGGGTTGAGGGATTTTTTTGTAATTTTGTAGTCGCAAATGGAAGATTTGAAGCCTGCATTATATCTGTTTCCCGTGGGGTTGAGCGAGGTCTCGCCCCTGGAGGTTCTTCCGCAGCACAACGTCGAATTGCTGCGGAGGGTAAGGCATTTTGTGGTTGAGAATCTGCGCAGTGCGCGGCGTTTTTTGCGCAGTGTTGACCGCGAGTTTCCGATTGACGATTGCCACTTCACGGAACTCAGTGAGCACACTCCCCCTGAGGCCGTCGGCGAGATGCTTGAGCCGCTGAGGCGCGGGCAGGCCGTCGGGGTCATCTCCGAGGCGGGATGTCCGGCCGTGGCCGATCCGGGGGCTGACCTTGTGGCCGTGGCCCAACGGGAAGGGTTGCCGGTTGTTCCACTGGTGGGGCCGTCGAGCATCCTCCTGGCCCTGATGGGCAGTGGATTCAACGGCCAGCGCTTTGCCTTCGAGGGCTATCTGCCCATAGAGGAGGGGGAGCGGCGCAAACGGCTGCGGGAGATGACCGGGCGCATAGAGCGCGAGCGCCAGACCCAGATTTTTATCGAGACGCCCTATCGCAACAACCGCCTCATCCGCGAGTTGGCCGAGAGCCTTCCCGGACGTCTGCTCCTTTGCGTGGCCTCCGACCTGACAGGCCCCGGCCAGTCGGTGCGCACCCTTCCGCTGAGCCGCTGGCGCTCCGAAAAGTATGATTATAATAAGGTGCCGACAATCTTTCTACTATATTCCTGAACCCTCAACCCCGACCAGATGAAACGCTTCCCGAAAAATACGCTTGCCCATCCCGATTCGGGCCATCCGGAACTCTTCTCGGCCGAAGAGTTGGGCGAAAGCCCGCTCATCAAGGCTGCGGAGGCCTCGGCTGCGGCGCTTTCGGTCCGGGAGGAGACCGTTCGCTTCATGAGTTTCGGTAGCGGCAGTTCGGGCAATTGCGCTTATGTGGGCGATGAGCGCAGCGGCTTCCTGATTGACGCCGGAGTCGAGGGCGCGAAGGTTGAAAACGCCCTGAGAGCCAAGGGAATATCTATGGACTCGGTCAAGGGGATTATCCTGACCCACGACCATGGCGACCATGTTCGCTATGTCTATTCGCTGCTGCGCAATCATCGCCACCTGCTCGTTTACTGCACGCCGAGGGTTCTGAACGGAATGTTGCGCCGCCATTCGCTCAGCCGCCGCGTCAAGGACTATCATCGCGCTATATATAAGGAGTTTGAGTTCTCCATAGGCAACTTCGTAATCACCCCCTTCGAAGTGACCCACGACGGCTCTGACAACTGCGGCTTCCATATTCGCCACGGCAACCTGACCTTCGCCGTGGCAACCGACTTAGGGTGCATCTCCGAGCGCGTCGACCATTATTTCACCGGCGTGGACTTCATGATGCTCGAAAGCAACTATGACCGCGAGATGCTTCTCCACGGCTCATATCCCGACTATCTCAAGGCGCGCATCGAACATGATTCGGGCCACCTCGACAACCGCGTGAGCGCCTCGCTCGTATCCTCAAAGTTCCATTCCGGGCTGCGCTACGTCTTTCTCTGCCACCTGAGCAACGACAACAACACCCCCGAGAAAGCCCTCGAAGCCCATCGCGGCGCCCTCCTTTCCCTCCGCCCCGACCTCAAGATTGGTGACGGCTCGCAAGAGAATCTCACGGATCTCGAACTGATAGCCCTGCCGCGATTCGAGCCCACGCCCCTCTATTTTTTACGTAAGAAAACCTATTGACCAAGATTCATCCGCTTATGAAGATTCTCGTTACGGGAGCAAACGGACAGTTAGGGCAGGCCCTTCGCCGTGCCCTTGAGCAGACCGACGCGGGCCGCAACGCCCTCTTTGCCTCCCGCGAAGACCTTGACATAACCGACGGCGACCAACTCAGCCGCTTTATTGAAGACCACGAAGTCACCCACATAGTCAACTGCGCCGCCTATACCGACGTGGACCGCGCCGAAGAAGACAAAGCCGCCTGCATGGCCGTAAACTCCGAGGGAGTCAAGCGCCTCGCCCTTGCCGCCGACGCCCATGGCGCCAAGATTATACATATCTCAACCGACTTCGTCTTCGACGGCCTGACGAACCGCGCCTACCCCGAGAGCGCCAAGGTCAACCCTATGAGTCACTACGGAATGTCCAAACGCGCCGGCGAAACCGCCCTCCTGGCCCTCGCCCCCGAAAATAGCATCATCATCCGCACATCATGGCTCTACGGACCCGACTCCGACAATAACTTTCCCGCCAAGATTCTGCGCGCAGCCCGCCGCGACGGCGCCCTCAAGGTTGTTGACGACCAGATAGGCTCGCCGACAAACGCCGACGACCTCGCCCGCGCCATTGTCCGCATCCTGCTGACGCCCCAATGGTTTCCCGGGGTCTACCACTATTGCAACTCCGGCATCTGCTCGCGCTATGACTTCGCCAAGGCTATCCTCCTCCTCGCCGGCCTCGACGACAGCGTCAGCCTGACCCCCGTCAGCACCTCCCCCGACTTCGGCGGCGCAAAGCGGCCCCTCTTCTCTCCCCTCGACACCTCCAAAATCCGTCTAACCTTCGGAGTCGATACCCCCCACTGGGTCGACTCCCTCCGAAAAGCAATCAACCCCCAGCCAAAAAATTAAGATGTCCATACTTACCGACGAAATCTCGCGCCGACGCACCTTTGCAATCATTTCCCACCCCGACGCCGGCAAAACGACCCTCACCGAAAAACTCCTCCTCTACGGCGGCGCTATCCACATTGCCGGCGCCGTCAAGAGCAACAAAATCAAGAAAACGGCCACCTCCGACTGGATGGAGATTGAAAAGCAAAGAGGAATCTCCGTGGCAACCTCCGTCATGGGCTTCAACTACGGCGACTACAAAATCAACATCCTCGACACCCCGGGCCACCAGGACTTTGCCGAAGACACCTATCGCACCCTGACGGCCGTCGACTCCGTAATCATCGTGGTCGACGTGGCTAAAGGCGTCGAGCAGCAAACCCGCCGACTCATGGAAGTTTGCCGAATGAGAAACACCCCGGTGATTATCTTCGTCAACAAACTCGACCGCGAAGGCCGCGACCCCTTTGAGATTCTCGACGAACTCGAAGCCGAACTGAAAATCGCCGTGCGCCCCCTCTCCTGGCCTATAAACATAGGCGCCAAATTCAAAGGCGTTTATAATATCTACGAACACTCGCTCGACCTCTTCACCCCCAACAAGCAGAAAGTTACCGAGCGAGTGGAAATCTCCGACGTCAACGACCCCGCAATCGACGCTGCCGTAGGCTCCGCCGACGCCGCCAAACTCCGCGACGACCTCGAACTCATCGAAGGCGTCTACCCCGAGTTTAACGTCGACGAGTATCGCGAAGGCCTCGTGGCCCCCGTATTCTTTGGCTCCGCTCTCAATACCTTCGGCGTCAAGGAGCTGCTCGACTGCTTCGTCAAGATTGCCCCCTCGCCCAAGCCCGTGCAGGCCGTGGAGCGCACCGTGCGCCCCGAAGAAGAAGGGTTCAGCGGATTCGTCTTCAAAATCCACGCTAACATGGACCCGAACCATCGCTCATGCATCGCCTTCGTCAAGATATGCTCCGGAAAGTTCGAACGCAACGCCCCCTACAAGCATATCCGCTCCGGCAAAACCCTCCGTTTCGCCGCCCCCACCGCCTTCATGGCTCAGAAAAAGTCTGTGGTCGACGAAGCCTTCCCCGGCGACATCGTCGGCATACCCGATACCGGAACCTTCAAAATCGGCGACACTCTGACCGCCGGCGAAGACCTCCACTTCAAAGGCCTCCCCTCCTTCTCGCCCGAACTCTTCAAATATATCGAAAACGAAGACCCCATGAAGGCCAAGCAACTCGAAAAGGGAATCCAGCAACTAATGGACGAGGGTGTTGCCCAACTCTTTGTCAATCAGTTCAATGGTCGCAAGATTATCGGCACGGTAGGCCAACTCCAATTTGAGGTAATCCAATATCGCCTGCTCCACGAATATGGCGCCCAATGTCGCTGGGAACCTATCTCCCTCCATAAAGCCTGCTGGATCGAAAGCGACAACCCCGAGGCCCTCGCCGCCTTCAAAAAGCGCAAACATCAGTTCATGGCCGTTGACCGCGAAGGCCGAGACGTCTTCCTTGCCGACTCCGGCTATGTCCTGACCATGGCACGCCAGGACTTCCCCGAAATCAATTTCCATTTCTCATCCGAATTCTAATCTCACGTATATGAGCAAGAAAAAAGTCTGCATCACCGGCGCCACCGGAACCATGGGCATGGCCACCCTGCGCGAATTTCTCCCCCGCACGGACCGATTCGAAATCAACATCCTCGCCCGCCCCGGTAAGAAAAACGAGCGCAAACTCGCCCCCTTCTTGGCCCACGGCGGTTTCAACGTCATCTGGGGCGACCTGACCAACGCCGCCGATGTCCGTCGCGCCGTTGCCGACTCCGATTTCGTGCTCCACATTGGCGGAATGGTATCCCCCGCCGCCGACTATTTCCCCGAAAAGACCCTTAAAGTCAACGTTGCCGCCGCTCGCAACGTTGCCCAAGCCGTCCTCTCAGGCCCCAAGGCCGAAACCTGCGCGGTTGTCTACATAGGCTCCGTGGCCCAAAGCGGCGACCGCCGTCCGCCAATCCACTGGGGCCGCGTCGGCGACCCCCTCGACGCCTCTGCCGGCGATGCCTATGCTCTCTCCAAAATCCGCGCCGAACTCGCCATTGTAGACTCCGGACTCAAAAAATGGGCCTGCCTCCGCCAAACCGGAATCCTCTACCCCGGACTCCTCTTCAAAGGCTCCGATCCCATTACGTTCCACGTCCCCCTGCGCGGAGTCCTCGAATGGGCCACCGACGAAGACTCCGGCCGGCTTATGGCCAACATCTGCGAAGACTCTACTCCCCCCGAGTTTTGGAACAACTTCTACAACATAGGCTCAGGAAAGTCCTACCGACTGACCAACTACGAATTTGAAAAACTCCTCCTCAAAGCCCTCGGATGCCCCCCGCCTGATAAGTCATTCCGCGCCGAATGGTTTGCCACGCAAAGTTTCCACGGCCAATGGTGGCAGGACTCCGACCGCCTCGAAGCCCTCGTCCCCTTCCGTAGCGGCGAGAGTTGCGACGACTACTTCCGCCGCCTCGCCTCCATGGTTCCTTGGTACTTCAAACTTTCCCCTCTGGCCCCTGCGCCCCTTGTTCGCGCTGCTATGAAATGGGTTGCCGGACGTAACCACCTCGGGCCGCTCCATTGGCGCAAACATAACAATCAACGCCGCATCCAAATCCACTTCGGCTCCCTCCAAGAGTGGGATCAGATACCCGCCTGGGAAGCCCAACTACCCGAACTCGAAAATTATCCCCACGGCGAGCCCCGCGATCGCCGCGACCCGCCTGCCGAGCCCGCTCTCAGCCACGGATTTGACGAAACCAAGTCCCGCGAAGACCTCACCCTTGAGGACCTCCGCCAAAAAGCAGCCTTCCATGGCGGACAATGCCTCGCTGAGGACCTTACGGACCCCGCCCGGCCTCTGGAATGGCAATGTGCCAACGGCCACAAATTCCACGCCTCCCCTCTCGCCATCCTCTACGGCGGCCACTGGTGCCCCGACTGCATAACCGCCAAAATCCTAAACTAAAAAAATGTAGGGAGGCGGCGATTTCCAAGCGCCGCCACGGACGCCAAGGGAAAGGCGGCGTCTCGCCGCCGTCAACGCGACGACTAAAACGGACCTGAGGGCCCGTGGAGAGCCGGGAGGCTCTCCTTCCCTGACCTTAGCCTATGGCTTAGTATTTTTCGAGGAGGGAGGCGAGGGTGGGGATTTGCGAGGGGTGGGTTTGGAGGTCTTCGTCGGCGGTCCAGCCTTTGCCTTTGAGCCAGGCGGTTTGGCAGCCGATGGATTCGGCTGGGAGGATGTCTTTCTTGAGGCTGTCGCCGACCACCAGGACCTCCTGCGGCTGCAAGCCGAGGGCTTCGACGCCGAGGCGGAATATCTGCGGGTCGGGTTTGCGCACGCCAACTACGGCGCTTTCAATGATTTGCGGGAAGTAGCGCCGAAGGTCGTAGGCCTCAAGGACAGCGGCGACGTTGCCGTAGAAGTTGCTGACCAGGACCAGCGGATAGCGCTTCGACAGGGCTTCGAGTACCGGGCGCGACTCTTCGACACATTCGCGGGCGCGGGCGTCGCAGTAGCGCGCTATGGCCTCGCATCGCTCCGGGTCGTAGAGCCCGAGGTAGTCGAGTTCAATCTCAACTTTTTTGCGCAGCAGAGCGAGGAAGTCGTCATCGGGAAGGATTATAGGGGTCTTGGCCAGGGTGCGCTCAGCGTGGACGTAGGCTTCGCGAAACTGCTCTTTTGAGGCGGGAACCCGGGCGTGTTGCCAGCCGTCCCAAAGAACTTCGCTCCAGTGAACTCCGCGGCTGTCAAGGGTGCCGCCATAGTCAAAAATTATTCCTTTAATCATTTATCGGTCAGTTTGTTGATGGAATTTTTGCAGATATGTTCGTGGCGGCATACCATATAGACGAGGATGCCGTTGAAAACGGTAAGTTCGGCGGCGAAGTAGAGCCAGGGCATCCTCAGGAAGAGGGCTACGAAGAGCGTGATTGCCCTCCAGTTGAAGGAGAGGATGTTGGTATACTTCATCAGCGGGAGGCTCAGGGCGCGTAACTCTTGGCGTAGTTGGTCGGGCACTTGGCCGTCGGGATATTTCTCGACAAGGAGGGCGCGCATCCGTTGCATATTCGGGGTGCGTTTTTCCTGATTGAGCGTGTAGGTCAGGTAGACTTTCTGAACCAGGAGGCTCAGGGGGGAGGCTCCGTCGCGGCGGCTGCGGTCGAGTTTTTCGCGGAGCAGGCGCGAGTCTTCGAGTTCGCTCTTGCCGTTGACGCAGAGCAGGTGCATCTGGCGGTAATAGTCGGCCATAGCGGCCTGGAGCGAATGGCAGAGCCCGGCGCCGACGGCCAGGGTCCAGACGAGCCAGGGACGGGCGGCGAAGAACTCCGACGATGCGTTGACTCTCAGGCAGATGCAGACATAGATAGAGATGAACCAGAAGTCGCCCGCCATGCCGTCGAGAATACGCCCCAGGCGCGAATATTGCTTGGTCATGCGCGCCAACTGGCCGTCGGCCGAGTCGAAGGCGTCGGCGATTATCAGCAGGAGCATCCCGCCGATGTTGACCCAGAGGTTCGTGGGGTAGAAGCAGATGCCGGCGGCGACGCCTATAAATATGGAGGCGATTGTGATTGCGTTCGGGCTGATATGGAGTTCGCGGCCGAGGCAGGCGAAGAAGTAGCCCAGGCGCCGGTAAAAGTAGAGGTCGATATGTTCTTCGGTGTCAGGGCTTTTGAGCGTCGACTCGAATTCTTCTTTGCTAAATTTCATCGTAGATTTTCGGTAATGTTTGCAATAGCCCGGGCGGCTTCGTCGCGACAAGGCGAGAAACTGGGCCAGTCGTTAAAATCAATTAGTTTGAGGGAGCCGTCGGGCGCAATGACGGCGTCGCCGCCGTAGACCCGGACTCCGAGGGTGCGCGCCGCTTCGGAGCATACGGCGCGCAGGTTCTCCTCGCTGAACTTCAGGCCGCGGCTTCGACCGTTAATCTCTTCGTAGCCAAACTTCGAGTGGCCCTTGTCCAGGGGATAGAAATAATGGAAAAACTCCGTGCCTTCCACGCCGTAGAACTTAATCAGGTCGCCGCTGAGGTGCTTGCTGATTACGGCACGGTCAATTCCCCGGCGGTGGAAATCGTCGAGGGCCAGGCTTACCTCGGCGCCTGAGCGGCAGAAACAAACGTCGGCCTTGCTCATCGTCTGGCTGTCGGCCCGCTTGACCCAACATTCGCCGTAATCGCCCCGGCTGAGCGCCTCCTCGACGGGCTCTGAGGTGCTGACAATCAGCGAGTCGGGGTGGGGGACCCGATTTTCCAGAAGCAGGCGCGTCAAGCGCTCGCGGTTGCAGTTTTCAATGCCCTCGGGGGCGTTAATCACCCGGGCGCCGCGGCTCTCCAGACGGTGGAGCAGGGCGATTGAGCGGGGGTGGCGACACATATTTATAATGGCGTCGGGGGTCTCCTCGGGCTCCACGAGGCTCATCTCGTTGACGGTCGAGACCTGATGGCCGCGGCGGCGCAATTCGTCGGCCACAGCCGCCAGAATCCGGGCGTCATTATCGACCAGATTGGGCGAAAACGTCTCGCCGCGGGCAATTGCGAGAATCTTCATTTCAGCAACTCCTTAGCGGTTTGGATATCGCTCAGATGGTCAACGTCGATTACCTTTCCGAAGGGGTAGGCGCGCAGGCGCAAGCCGTTGGTAATCAGGGCGCGCTGATAGTTGCGCATTCGGCTGACTCCATCGTCGAGACATCGGCCCAGAACGCCGATAGCCGCCGGAGTGAGCCCGTAAATGCCTGCCGAGATATATTTTGCGCCGGGGTAGGCCTCGTCCTTGAATCCGCTAATCATCATATCCGCCTCATTGACTTCGACATAGAGGGGTTTTTCGTCGTCGATAAACGCCGTGACACCCATCATCCCGTCCAGGTCGTCGGCCTGCTCAAAGGCCTCGACATAGGCGCGGAAATCCTCCGGGCGGAAAATGGTGTCGACCGTGGTCAGCACGAATTTGCGCGCTTCGGGCGGGAAGACGCTGCTAACCTCATGGAAAGAGTGCATCGACGAGGGCGTCGACTTGACCACCAGGCGAAGGGCCACGGGGAGGCTGAGTGACTCAAGATACTCGCGCACCTCGGTCATCTGCTCGTTGACAATCACCGACAGCGACTCGGCGCCGCAGTCAATCATGATGTCAATCAGGCGTTTAATCATCGGGCGGCCGTCGAGGTCAACCAGCGGCTTGGGAACGCTCAATCCCTCGCCGACAAGGCGCGAGCCTTCGCCCGCCGCAATTATCGCATAATGCATAGATTTTTGAAAAATAAAAATGAAAAACGAGGTTCTCTTGACCATTTTTGAACTGCAAAGATAAGCAAATTATCATGATTAAGCAAAATTTAATCAGGATAAATCAAGAGAAACCCGACAAACATTAGTTGAAAAATAACATTTTCCGGTGAAAATTGTTGTTAATTAAAAAGTTTTTATTAACTTTGCGCATACCATAACCTTATTATCATCAGGAGAGCGTGATGCCTCCTTTATTTAAAAATTATTTATCCATTAACATCATGGAACCGAATCAAAACGGCGAATCTAAAAAGCCTAAGCGCCCGCGAATCGGCGCAACTCCGAACTCCGGAACCACCTCAAACTCACGTTTCGAGAAGGTAAATTACGGTAGTGATTTTAACCGCACTCCCCGCGAAGAAGGCGAGCAGGGCGGCTATCAGCAGCAACGCCCCTATACTCCCCGTCCGCGCTACAATCAGCAGCCCCAAGGCGAAGAAGGCGGCTATCAGCCCCGCCCCCGCTACAATCAGCAGCAGGGCGAAGGCGGCTATCAACCCCGTCCGCGCTATAATCAGCAACAGGGTGGTTATCAGCCCCGTCCGCGCTACAATCAGCAGCCCCAAGGCGAAGAAGGCGGCTACCAGCCCCGTCCGCGCTACAATCAGCAGGGCGAAGGCGGCTACCAACCCCGTCCGCGCTACAATCAGCAGGGCGAAGGCGGCTACCAACCCCGTCCCCGCTACAATCAGCAGGGCGGTATGCAACATAACCGTCGCCCCCAAGGAGGACGCCCCGGCCAGAAGCCTTTCCAGCGTCCCGGCAAGAGTTTCACCCCCCGCCCCAAGCAGATTGATTACGAACTGCCCGAAGTTGACCCCAATGAAGAAGTGCGCCTGAACAAGTTTATGGCCAACGCCGGCATCTGCAGCCGCCGCGAAGCCGACGAGTTCATCAAGGAAGGAAAAGTCAAGGTCAACGGTCAGGTTGTCACCGAACTCGGCACGAAGATTACCGGCAAGGACGTCGTAGAATATAACGATCAGGTCGTAGTGACCGAGCGTAAATGTTACGTTCTCCTCAACAAGCCGAAAGATTGCGTGACCACCAGCGACGACCCCAACGGTCGCACAACCGTCATGGACCTCGTTAAAAACGCCTGCAAGGAGCGAATCTACCCCGTAGGGCGACTCGACCGCAACACTACCGGTGTGCTCCTGCTGACCAACGACGGCGACCTCGCCTCGAAGTTGACCCATCCCCAATACGTCAAGAAAAAAATCTACCACGTCTGGACCGACCACGACATCTCCGAGGACGATATGCAGCGCATTGCCGACGGCATCGAACTCGAACACGGACCAATCCACGCTGACGCTATCAGTTACGCAACCGAAACCGACCGCAACCAGGCCGGCATCGAAATCCACTCGGGCCGCAACCGCA
>CAYUGU010000002.1:0-71437 GCA_964444345.1 uncultured Bacteroides sp. | reverse complement strand
GAGGCCCTTGTCGATGTTCTTGATTGCTGAATGAACGTCTTCTTTTGTTGCGGAGACTCCGCGGAGGTCATAGCGTTGGTTGCTCATGTATAGTTTTTTTAACGGCGTTTTTTTGCTTGTTGCTTGGCTTGTTCGCGCATCATCTGTTCCTGCTGGCGCTGCAGTTCTTGCATCTTGGCCATCCAGCCCGACTTTTTGCGCGGCTTCTTGGCGTTGGCAGCCATTTCGGCGCGCACCTTGTTTTCGTCGACTACCCAGTGGCGGATAACGTAGGTCTGGATAATCGTGATAAGCAGCGACAGGAAGTAGTAGTAACTCAGGCCGGCAGCATAGTTGTTGAACCAGAAGAGGAACATCAGCGGCATACCGTAGGTCATTATCTTCATGCCGGGCATTGACTGGCCCCCGGGCTGCGAAGCCATGGTGATTTTTGAGTAGATGATGTTGGTGACGGTCATCAGCAAGCAGAAGAGGCTCAGGTGGTTGCCGAAAATCCAGGAGATAATCGGGATGTTGGCTTTCCACGTGATGATTGCGTCAGGCGCCGCAAGGTCGTGGGCCCAGAGGAACGACTGGCCGCGCAGTTCGATGGCGCTCGGGAAGAAGGAGAACATCGCAATCAGGATAGGCATCTGGAGCAACATCGGCAGGCAGCCGCCCATCGGGTTGGCTCCGGCGCGCGAATAGAGTTCCATCGTCTTCTGCTGGCGGGTCATGGCGTTTTCGTTGCCAGGATATTTCTCGTTGATTTCCTTGATTTCCGGCGCGAGGAGGCGCATCTTTGCCTGGCTCTTGAAGGTCTTGTAGGTGAAGGGGAAGAGAACCAGTTTAATGAAGATTGTCAGCAGCAGGATGATGATGCCGTAGTTGGCGATATACTTCGAGAGGAACGTGAATATCGGAATGATGACACCCGTATTGATCCAGCGGAAGAGTGACCATCCGAGGGGAATTACGCGCGTCAACTGTAGATCTTCCTTGGGCGATACGCGGTCCATATCGCGGAGCACGGGGTAGAGGTTCGGGCCCAGATACCAGTTGAAGGAGGCCACGGAGTCGCGACTTACAGAGTAGTTAACCTGCGACGTTGCGGTCATGTCTTTCAGTTCGGTTGCGTCATCCTTGAGGTCAACTGATTTCAGTTTGGTTCCGGCGTTGAACGTACCGTCGGCAATCAGGATAGAACTGAAAAACTGGTTTTTGAAGCCAATCCATTTAATCGGGGCCTTCACTTCCTTGTCGGCGTTGCCTTGAGCCGAAAGGTCGTCGGGCTTCTCGCCTTCCTCCTTATAATATATAGCGGAATTGCGCTCCTCAAACATGCGGCCGCGCTCGAAGCGCTGCATCGTCTGATGCCAGTTGAACTCCATGGTGCTGACGCCCGAGGGAATAACTCCGGCCGACATCATATTGTTCTGGACAACGTCCATCTTGACGATATAGCCATTGGCCTCCGGAAGGGTATAGCGGATGCCCCACCAGGCGTCGCCTCCAAGGTCAAGTTTCATCAACACTGAGGAGTCGCTTTCCATTACCGGCTCAAAGAAGAACGATTCGGAGTCGAACTTCTCGCTGTCGCTCCGGAGGGTGAATGAGTAGGCGTTTTGCGTCTTGTCCCAAAGTTGAATGAGCGTCGTGTCCGGGTTGAGGTAACATTTATAGTCCTTGAGAACTACGTTGCTTATCTGGCCGCCGTGGCTTGAAAGTTGCAGCGAAAGCACTTCGTTTTCGAGGCCCACGATGCTCTCTTCGCCGCTCAGATGTCCGGCAAAGTTCTTGTAGCGGGCCAGTTGCGTCTTGGCGTCGAGCAGTTGGCGCGTGGCGTCCGCCTGTTGGCGCACGGGGATGCTGTCGGCAAAGTTGCGGTCAATAATGTCCGAAACGCGGATTGCTCCGGCCGGAGTTATGACTTCGCCCTGGAGCGTAGAGTCGTTGATCAGGCGAAGATCGTAGGCTTCGGTAGTGAAGTGGCGCACTCCGTCGGCGTCTTCGCGGCCATAGAGTGCAAGGCCGTTGCGAAGGGCCGAAAGGTCAGCCGAAGTGATGTCGGGAATTGTGAGCGCTTCCTGCTCCGCTTCGGCCCGGCGGCGTTCTTCGTCGGCGGTGCGGTCGGCTTGCTCCTGGCGTTGCTTTTCGAGTTCTTCGGCCGAGGGCTTGTTGAGATACATAAAGCCGAAGATGATGGCACCCATCAGGAGAATGCCGGTCAGAGTGTTTTTATCCATTATTTATCGGTGTTGTTTTTTTCGTTGTGATAGGAAATTGCGGCTTTTACAAAGTCGATGAAAATAGGGTTCGGAGAGAGCACGGTGCTTGAATATTCCGGATGATACTGCGTTCCGATGAACCAGCGTTTTTCGGGAATCTCAACCACTTCAACCAGGTGAGTTTCAGGGTTTTCGCCAACACACTTCATTCCGGCTTGCTCAAACGCTTCGCGATAGTTGTTGTTGAACTCGAAGCGGTGGCGATGACGCTCGCTGACTTCTGTCTTGCCGTATGCTTTTGCGGCGCGTGAGTCCTCCCTGAGGTTACATTTGTAGGCTCCGAGTCTCATTGTGCCTCCCTTGTCGGTAATGCTCTTCTGCTCCTCCATCAGGTCTATGACTTTATAAGGAGTCGAGGTATCCATTTCCGTCGAGTTGGCGTCGGTCAGGCCGAGGACGTTGCGCGCAAACTCAATGACCATACACTGCATACCCAGGCAGATGCCAAAGGTAGGCACGTCATGTTCGCGACACCATTGCAGCGCCGTGAATTTCCCTTCGATGCCGCGCGAACCGAATCCCGGCGCAATGATTACGCCATCCATTCCCTCAAGCAGTTCGCCGACGTTGCCGCTGTGGATTCTCTCCGAGTGGATTGAAACCAGGTTGAGGCGGCGGTCGTTATAAGTAGCGGCCTGGAAAAGCGCCTCGTTGATTGACTTATAGGCGTCTTGAAGTTCAACGTATTTGCCCACGAGGCCAATAGTGACCTCCTCCTCAGCCGATTCGAGGCGATAGAGGAAGTGATTCCACGCGGTCATATCGGGTTCGGGAGCGTCCTTGACGTCACAGACGCGCAGCAGAATCTCGTCCAGATGCTGGCGGTGCATCCTGACGGGAACTTCATAGATGCTCGGAGCGTCAGCGCTCTGAACTACGGCGTCGGGCGCAACATTACAGAATTGTGCAATCTTGCGGCGCATCTCCATCGGTATATCCTTTTCGGTTCTCAGAACGAGGATGTCAGGCTGTATGCCCAGTTGTTGCAACTGTTTGACGGAGTGCTGAGTAGGCTTGGTTTTCAACTCCTTGGCCGCTCCGAGATATGGCACATAAGTGAGGTGAACGCAGCAGGCATCCGTGCCTAACTCCCAGCGCAGTTGGCGCACGGCCTCAAGGAAGGGTAGCGACTCGATGTCGCCCACGGTGCCTCCGATTTCAGTGATGACGAAGTCGAAGTTACCCGTCTTGCCAAGAAGTTTTATGTTGCGCTTGATTTCGTCCGTGATGTGGGGGATAATCTGAACGGTCTTGCCAAGGTATTCGCCGTGGCGCTCTTTGTCGATGACGTTCTGATAGATTCGGCCCGTCGTGATATTGTTGGCGCGGGTGGTCTGCACGTTCGTGAAGCGCTCGTAATGACCTAAATCAAGGTCCGCCTCGTGGCCGTCGACCGTCACGTAACACTCGCCGTGTTCATATGGATTCAATGTCCCCGGGTCAATATTGATATAGGGGTCAAACTTCTGAATGGTGACGCGAAAACCGCGTGCCTTGAGCAGGCAAGCAAGCGATGATGAAATGATTCCTTTGCCGAGGGAGGAAACAACGCCTCCGGTCACAAATATGTATTTAGTATCCACGTGATATGAATTTTTAAGGTGCAAATTTACGAATTATTTTCGGAAATCTGCACCTGTAAGCCTAATTTTTTTTCGTGTCAGAGGCGCAGGAGTTGGCCGTTGCGGATAAAGAAGCCGTTTTTGGGGTTGATGACTTTGCGCCCCTGGAGGTCGTAGGTTTTCTTTGAGGCGTCGGTGGCTTGGATTTCGCTGATTGCCGAGGGCTCATATTCCGGGCCGTTGGGGTCATCTTCGGGGGCGGGTGCGGCCGAGTCGACTTCAGTCACGAGAGCCTCTACGTTGGAGTTGATTACGTATGATGCGGCGCGGGCAAGCGAGGCTTTATTGTCGGCGTTGAGGTCGTTGCCAAGGTCCCAGTACATAATGCCGCCGAGGTTGTTGTCGACAACGTACTGACAACGGGCAACTACCTGGTCAAAGCCCGTCAGGTGATAATAGCAACTGTTGGCCGCGCTGTAAATAACGTTGGCCGAGGGCTTTACGCTCTCGCTCCATATGCCGCGATAGCCTGCGGGATAATAGCCCGGCGAGCCCCATTCAACGCGGCTGCCTCCGGTCTCGGCCGTCCAGCCGCCCGACGTGGTCGTTGCGTAACTCATCACGATTTTATCCTTCGGGTAGCCATAGTTGATAAATGCTTGTGCATCATCCTTGTAGGTGGGAAGGGTGAAGAGCGTCGGTTGCCCCGGACCGTAAATCTGAAAGTAGAAGCGGTCAACGAATTTCATCTTCGTTTTCGGGAAGGAATAATAAAAGGCGTGGGGCGTCTGGCTCAGTTCCTTGCCGGCATCGAGCAGCCCGCTCAGTTCTTCGCAGAGCATGCCGATGTTGTCCCATTCGCCCCCTGTGGGCCATTCAAAGTCCAGGTCTACGCCGTCATAGTCCGAGTCATTGCCTATGGCAGCAAGTTCTTTGGCCAGTTTTGTGCGCTTTTCGGGGGTGTCGAGCGCTTCGGCTTTATAGGGGTTGAAACTTACTGTGAATAAGAATTTTACGCCGCGCATCCCTTCCGTATATGAACGGATGGTACGGAAGATGCGTTGAACCGAGAAGGAGTCAAAACCCGGCTCGTCGGGGTCATCAAAAAGATAGCAGGCTTCCATTACGCGATAGAGCGGGCCGGAAACCACGGTCTTGTAGTCGGCCAACGGCGGATTCGACGAGTCGGAAATCATCTGCTCGGCAGTGCGTTCGCCTTTCCAAATCATTATTTCGTCCATTCGTCCTTTGAAGTCGGTGCCGATTTTCGGCGCGGCGTTCGAGGTAGCGAGGGTTGTGGAGGTTTCGAGGGTGCGCTGCGTGCTCTTCGCCTTGACGATGTAACCGCCTGAAGTCGTGGCTACTCCGAGGTGGAACCAGGAGCCTACAGGGAGCGTAAGATTCTTTATTTCCTGCCCGTTCACGTCAACAGTGCCCTCGGTCTCGCCGAGTTTGATAGTGAAGGCTTTGCCTTTGCTGAAAATGGTGGCGCCACCGACCCATTCTTCGATTTTCAACCATGCCTCAAACGCGTAATTTTCAGGCGCTTGGCTCAAAACTCCGCCCGGAAGCGAAATAGACTGCGTGCCGTCAAATTCCAATACGCCCTGATGCCGCTTGCCATCAACTACTACCGCCACGTTGCCAACTTTGGCGTCATAGCGAACCAGGCGCATATCGAGGCTGACATTCGTCGGATTGACCTCTGCGCCAATCAGGGCGATGCGGTTCGAGAGGCTATAGTGGCGCTTATCGACCTGACGGTCAAAAAAGCGCTCAACGTTGCCGTAGCCTAAGTTGACGAGATAGCGGAAACTCTTGTTGTCCGTAACCTTCTCTTTCGCAACGCCCGAGGCCGAGAGCGTGCCGTTCGAATCTCCCTTATAGTCAACAATGTTGACACATTGCTCTTGGTCCATCTTCCAATAGGCCGCAAGGGTTTTCCAAGAGGGTATCAGGTCGTTAAGCGTGTTCTGCCAATAGGCGTTGTAATCCTTGGGCAATTGGCCGTTCCAGAGACGCACCTCGTCAATGCGCCCGCTGAAATTTCCGCCAAGCCAAATGCTTTTCGTATCGGCAGGAAGCGTCAATGCCTCCGTAAAGGTGAACGTCTTCTTATTGTTGATAATCACGCCCGTACCCTCCGTAGCCGACGAGCGGATAGTCAGTTGCGCCCATTTTCCGCTGCGCAGGCGTGTGTCGGTCATCGTCAGGCTGTTGACTCCGTCGGTCAGGGTCACTGTGCCGTTCTCTTCCTCCTGACGGATTGCGAAGCGCCCGCAGCGAACAATAGCCGCGCCCGGCTCCCACGTTTCCGCGTTCATCCAAAACTGCAGAGTGAAGTCCGTAGGGTCCTTAAAAGTACTTACCGTACCGAGGTTTGCAACCCCCTCGGGCGAAGTGAAGCGCAACGCATAATTATCAACCTGCGCCGAAGCGACAAAACCCGTCGCCACGCAAACAAATGCTCCTAAAAGAAAACGTTTCAAATCCATAAGCGATAAAAATTACCTCGCAAATATAGCAAAAATTCCCGACCCCACCAAACCGGTTAAGAGTAGGGAGAGCGCTCGCGACCGAGTTGTTTTTGTGGGGGGTGGGTGAACTTTTTGGGCGGGCGCGGCGTTTTTTGGTAAACGAAACTATTTATTTACTTATGAACAAACACATTACTCTTGGAATTTTTGCGGCGCTCTCTGCCGTCAGTTTGTATGCCGAGCCTGTCAGTCCTGAGGCGGCGTTGGCACGTTTGCAAGGCGATTCTCAGGCTCGCCGAGTGGTTGGACGCCACGCTTCCGCCAGTAAGTTGGAGCAGGTTGCAACTCTCCCTGACCTTTATGTCTTCTCGTCGGGTCGCGGCTATATGATTTTGCCCTCCGACGATGTCGCTCAGCCTTTGTTGGCCTATGCCGATGAGGGTAGTTTTGACGTTGAAGGCAATCCTGCCCTGCAATGGTGGCTCTCTACTTATGCCGACCAGATTGAGGCGGCAAAGGCCTCCGGCAGCGAATCCTCACAGATTTTCCGCTCGTCGCGTCCGGCAATTGCCCCGCTCACGCAGACCCGTTGGAATCAGTCCGCTCCTTATAATGATATGACCCCTGAAATCGGCGGCAAGCACGCCGTGACCGGCTGCGTGGCAACCGCTATGGCTCAGGCTATGAAGTATCATAACTATCCTGCGCAAGGAACCGGCTCTCACAGTTACGACTGGAAGACCGGCAATGAAACCCTGAGTTTCGATTTCGGCTCGACCACCTTCGACTGGGACAATATGCTGAACACCTACGACGATAACGCCACGGCTGAGCAGCGCGAAGCCGTCGCCACTCTTATGTCGGCTTGCGGCGTGAGCGTCGATATGGATTATACAGCCAACGAATCGGGCGCCTCGTCGCTCAAAATCGGCACTTCCCTGGTTGATTATTTCGGCTATGACCAAGCAATCTGGCAGCCTCAGCGCAACTATTACGGCCTTGAGGAATGGGAAGACCTGATTTACTCTAACCTCGCCGAGGGACTCCCCGTGCTTTATAGCGGTATCGGCTCGGCCGGTGGCCACCAGTTTATTTGCGACGGCTATTCAGCCGACGGCTTTTTCCACTTCAACTGGGGTTGGGGAGGCCTGAGCGACGGCTATTTCCAACTAACCGCACTTGACCCCGCCAGCCTTGGCATCGGCGGTGGCGCCGGCGGCTTCAACTCCAACCAGATGGTTGTGCTCGATATGCGCCCGCCGGTTGAAGGCTCCAAGCCCGTGGCCCTCGTTTACTGCGGCGGCAACTTCGAGACCACGCAGACCGAGACAACCCTCGATACGCCCGTTTACTTCACCGGCGGCTTCTATAACTACAGCATTTCGGCCCTCCCCACGGGCACAGAATTTGGCGTAGAACTTACCCCTGCCGACGGATCAGCCCCTCAGTATATCCATTCCGTTACTCTTCAGTCGGAAATGGCTCCTGAATATGGTTTCAGCAAAATCGGCGTCATCTTCCCGTCAGACCTTGCCGAGGGTACTTACACCGTGAAACCCGCCTATAAGCCGGCCGATGGCGAATGGCAGTCGATGCGCGCCCCGCTTGCCGCCAACGGCTCTCTGGCCGCCACGGTTGCCAACGGTAACATCTCGTTTGCCGAGGCTGACGCTCCCGCAATCAAGGTGACCGACCTGCAATTGACCTCCGCTCTCTATTGGGGCAGTGAATTTGCTCTCAGTTTCACCGCCACCAATGCCGGCTCCGACGAATATTACGGAACTCTCGTCCCCGTGCTTTTCTCGACCGACGGCGAGACGATGATTGCCGAGGGCAACAGTTACCCCATTGATATTCAGGCCGGCGAAAGTACCTCCCAGTCCTATAGCGGCACTTTCAGCGCCCAGAGCGCTCCCGAAGCGGGCAATTATCTCCTCGTCATGATGAGTACCGAGACCGGCCAAGCCGTAAGCAACGCTATCGAAGTGACGCTCAATGATGCTCCCGCCCGGACGGTTGTTGCGGTTGAAAACATGCAGGTGGCCGAGCAGACTCAGGAAGAGATAACCTTCTCGCTCACTGCCGAATGTACTGAAGGTTACTATGCCGGCGAACTGACCGTGGCCATTTTCCCCGCAAACGGCGGACGCTCAATCGCTACCGGCTCAACCGAAACCGTTTATATTGCCGAAGGCCAGAGCGCCACGACCGAGGCAACCGTAAATATCGGCGAGTTTGAATACGGACAATATATGGCAGCAGTCTATAAAGGACAGACCCAGATTTCCGACGCCGTATACTTCAACATCGAAGCCGACCAGACCTCAATCAACGAGGTTGACGCCGCAAATGCCGACGGCCCGATCTATGACCTCCAAGGTCGCCGAATCCTCTCAGCCAATCCTACCGGCCTCTTTATTCAGGGCCATTCGCTAAAGGTAAGGTAAGCCGGAAGGTAGTGGCCACTCCAGGAGTGGAGGCCTTGACGATGATTCTACCGTGATGATAATTCTCAACTATTCGCTTAGCGAGGGTGAGGCCCAGGCCCCATCCTCGTTTTTTCGTGGTGAAGCCAGGTTTGAATATCGTCTTAAAGTTCTTCCGCTCAATGCCTTTGCCCGAGTCGGTCACTTCGATTATGGCGTCCGCCCCGTCGCGGAAGGTCTCGATTTTGAGCGAACCATGGCCCTCCATGGCGTCGACGGCGTTCTTAATCAGGTTCTCCATAACCCATTCGAGCAGGGGGCGCGAAAGGCTGACGGGAAGCGAGTCGGCGCTAAGATTCAGGGTCAGTTTCACTCCCGACGAGATACGCGACCTCATATAGCCGACGGCGTCGTCAACAACCGAGTTCAGATTCTCGGTCGACATTGCCGGCGGCGACCCTATTTTGCTGAAACGCGAAGCGATGGTTTCCAGGCGGCGTGCATCCTTGCTCATCTCGTCGGTTACTTCCGTGGGAACCCCATAGTCGGGCAGCAGCGCCACCCATCCCATCAGGGAGGAAATCGGAGTTCCGAGTTGATGTGCAGTTTCTTTGCTCAGGCCTACCCAAACCTTGTTTTGCTCCGCTTTTTTCGACGTGGTCACGGCATAGTAGACCACGAAGACAAATGCCGCCATAACAAGCAGTTGCACATAAGGATAGAAACTCAACCGCCTCAGTAGCAGTGAATCCTCGTAGTAGAGATGCTGGTTGATTCCCGGCGCAATGATGATATGGATAACGTTCGGCCCCGACTTAAGGTCGGCGAGGCGGCTGCGCAGATAAGCCTCGTTGGCGGGCGTCAGGACCCAGGGCGGCAGGGTGTCTGAGGCCTCCGGAAGGGAGAAGTTGAGGTGGTCGAGAATGTTGTCGTCATCGTCGACAAGGATTACCGGGATAGTGTTGTTCCCCTTGATAATCGAAAGCAGGAAATCGAGGTCGGCCGAGGAGTCGGCCGACGCAATCTGGCGCGTGGCGTCCGCCCATATTTGCATCCGTTGGCGCTCCTGTTTGCTCAGGTCGCGTACAAGCGAATCGCTGACCCACAGAAAAGCGCCGACAACTACCAAGGTGGCCAGCATAAAGGCCATCGTGGAGCGTCGGCGCAAGGGGTAAAGATTTATCATGCTTCGGCAATGGCCCGCGCAATGTCGGTCATTTCGGCGGGTGAAAGCGTCAGTTTCGGATTGCGGAAATTGAGGTCATCCTCCGTCTGCAGCGGCACGAGGTGGATATGGGCGTGGGGCACTTCCATGCCGAGCACTGCCACTCCGACGCGTTTGCAGGGTATAGCCTTCTTGATTTTGATTGCAACCTTGCGGGCAAACTCCATCAAGCCGGCATATTCGTCGGCGGGGATGTCAAAAAGATAGTCGGTTTCCTTTTTCGGAATCACGAGCGTATGGCCCGGAGTCATCGGATTGATGTCGAGAAACGCAAAGTAGTTTTCGTCTTCGGCTACCTTATATGAAGGGATTTCGCCGGCGGCGATGCGCGAAAAAATCGAAGCCATATCTTAGAGACCGATTTCAAGAATTTCAAACTTCATCAGGCCGGCGGGAACGCGAATCTCGACGATGTCGCCGAGTTTGTGACCGAGCAGGCCCTGAGCAATCGGGGTCGACGTGCCGATTTTCTTCTCCTTGAGGTTGGCTTCCGAGTCGGCCACGATTGTATATTCCTGAACCATTCCGTTGGCCTGGTTCTTGATTTTCACGCGGTTCATAATCTGAACCTCTTCGGTGTTGAGTTTGCTTTCGTCGATAATGCGTGCGTTGGCAACCAGGTCCTTCAATTGGGCAATCTTCATTTCGAGAAGGCCCTGAGCCTCTTTAGCAGCGTCATATTCAGCATTTTCCGAGAGGTCGCCCTTATCGCGAGCCTCGGCAATGGCGGCTGAGATGCGGGGGCGTTCAACTGATTCGAGTTGAGCGATTTCCTGCATTTTCTTGTTGTAGCCGTCCTTGGTCATGTAGGTAATAGCCATGGTGTATTCTATAGATTTTTTAGTTTTTTAATCGCAGAAAAAAATTGAACCTCGCTCGGCCTTTTTAATTTGAGGCCGTCGAGATCCGAAATTTGAATCATTCACGCTGCAAAGATAGGAAAAAAATCCGGAATGACAAAATTTTTAGTTGCACAGGTGCTTAAAAAACGTTAACTTTGCATCTGTGAAGAATTATCTATCCCTCATAATCCTATTATTGGCAGCGCTTTATGGCTCTGCCGCCGAGCCTTTGCGCCCCGTTTCGTCGACCTGGGGAGTAGAAGTGGGTGGCAGCCTGCTGGCCGATACATACCTGACTCCGCTGAAATATCGCGGCCTCCACCTCGGCCTCTCCTGCAGCCGCAGTCAGGCTATGCGCTTCAAGCCCGAAAAGTGGACCAACAGCCTCCGCTTCCGAGTTGAGTTTGACCGCGCTAAAAATCGTGCGGGCAACTCCGTGATGTATTCGGCGGGAATTGCCGGCGGATGGTCGATGGACTATTGCTGGCGCCTTCCTCACGCGATTCTTCTGAAGGCGGGTGGGGCAGTCGATGCCGACCTGGGCGCGCTTCTGCTTGCCCGCAACAGCAACAATCCGGCTCAGGCACGCGCCTCGCTGACCGTCGGCCCGGAGGTCGCCGCCTATTGGGCTTACAAGCGCCTTTGGGGCGTCGGCCTTGAGATGCGCTCCCCCCTGATTGGCGCGTTTTTTTCACCCGACTATGGCGAACTCTATTATGAAATTTCGCTCGGCAACCATGGCGGACTGGTCCATTGCGCGTGGCCCGGCTCCTTCCGGCGGCTGACGGCCGACCTGTTTGTCGACATTCGGCCCGGCGCTTCCGCCCTGCGTGTAGGCTATCGTGCCGACCTTCTCTCTTTTCGGGCCTGCGGGCTCACGGGGCGGAGCCTGTCAAACTCGCTCGTGATTGCCATAAATTGTGATTTCCTTTCCGTTAACCCTCGAAAAAAGTCCGATGAAGCAAAGATTTTCAGCAATACTTATTAGTCTGCTCATACTGCTCCCGGCCTGCCATCCAATCGAGGAGTTTGAGCGGGACAATAAGGGCGATTTCGAGGCTCTTTGGACCTCGATTGATACCCATTATTGTTTCTTTAAGGAGAAAGATATCGACTGGGACGAGGTGCGCCTCCGCTACGAGCCTAAAGTGAGCAACCGGATGACCCGCCGCGAGTTTTTCCGCGTATGTGCCGATATGGTCAACGAACTCCATGACGGACATACCAACCTCAGTTCCGGATTTGAGACGAGTTATTACCGGAAGTGGTGGAGCGACTATCCGCAGAACTACATCGAACGCCTGATTGAGGAAAAATATTTTAACTTCAAGTATAAGCAGTTGGGGTCGGTCATCTACGGAATACTTCCCGAGGGCAACGTAGGCTATATCCATATTCCGTCGTTCTCCACGGGCCTCGGCGACGGCAATATCGACTGGATTCTCTCGGAATTGGCCGCCTGCAACGGTCTGGTTATTGATATACGTAATAATGGGGGTGGTAATATGAGCAACGCCGAAGGGTGGGCCCGCCATTTCATTACGCGCCGAATCACTGCCGGATTTATGATTCACAAGACCGGCCTGGGCCACGACGATTTTTCCGAACCGTTCGAGTTTTTCTACGACCCAGTCAGTGCGCCTCATCTGGTATGGACCAAGCCCGTGGTTTTGCTGACCAACCGCTCGACCTTCTCGGCCGCCAATTTCTTTACGGCGGTTATGCGCACTTTGCCTCAGGTTATCCACGCCGGGGCGACGACCGGAGGCGGCTCCGGGATGCCCGCGTCTTATGAGTTGCCGGGCGGGTGGTCTATCCGTATGAGCGCCGTCTCGGTGCTTGACGCCAAGGGGCAGATTACCGAGCCGGGAATCGCCCCGAAGGTGCGCTATCAAGTTGATATGAATATGGACGAAGCATTTAAGGGGCGCGACTCTATGCTTGATTTTGCTGTAAGTTTAATTAAATGAAGAAGTTACTGATACTACTTGCCGGAATGGCACTGCTGACCGCTTGCGGAGGCCCCGTGAAGTTGGAGCCGAAACACCCCGTCGGAGATTATTCCGCGCTGTTCTATGAGCCCGCGTATGCCGGGGGCTTCCGTATATTCTCTTTGCCTTCTGATTCGACTATGCTGATGTTGGAAACGTATACGCCTGATACTATGAGGGTTGTGATTCCACGCGGAGGCTTTCAGCGTCTTGTCAGTATGTCGTCAACCTACGTTGCCCACCTCGAAGAGGCAGGGCGGCTTGAGCGACTCGTCGGGGCTTCGTCGCCCGACTATATCAGTTCAGAGGCGGTCAGGGCTATGAATCTACCCGATGTGGGCTATGACGGCGCGATGGACTACGAGAGGCTTGTTTCCGTAAAGCCTGAAATGGTCCTGCTCTACGGAATCGGAGGCCCCTCGCCAATCGAAGGTAAACTCCGTGAGTTGGATATTCCTTATGTATATATGTCTGATTTTCAAGAACAGACGCCGCTTGGTCGCGCCGAATGGTTGGTAGCAACGGGTGTGCTGGCAGGCGTAGATATGCGAAGCCGATTTACTGAGATACAGTCGGGTTATCGCCCTGAGTCAGACTCGGTTAGCGTCATGATGAACGCCCCTTATGGGGGTACCTGGTTTATTCCGGGCGCCGAGGGATATATGTCGCGGCTCATTTACGATGCCGGAGGCCGCATTGTGGCGCCGCAGACGCCCGGAACCGAGAGCAGCCCGATTGACTCCGAGCAGGCCCTGATGGCTTTGGCGTCGGCTGACGTTTGGCTCTGTCCCGGCGCGTCGACCAATGCTGCCGAACTGCGTCTGGCCGTCCCGAAATCGCGTTTTCAGGGCGATGTGTGGAACCAGACCTCCCGATTCTATGAGGATGGGGCGATGAGGCCCGATTCGGTCCTTGGCGAACTGAAAATGATTTTTAAACGGATGGCGCCCGCTGACTCTTTGCGCTATTTCTATCGCGTTAAATGAAACCCCGGTTGCTCTTTCCCCTGCTCGTGGTCCTGACCTTGATTCTCCAGGTCAGCGAGTTGCTTTTCGGCTCGGTGAATATCCCTCTCGGCGAGTTTTTTGCTCCCGAGTCGAGGGCAATTATCGTTGATATCCGTTTGCTCAAAATGCTTACGGCCACGTTGGCAGGGATGGCCCTGAGTGTCAGCGGCCTGCAGATGCAGACCCTTTTCTCCAATCCGTTGGCCGGCCCTTATGTTCTCGGGTTGAGTTCCGGCGCCTCGCTCGGTGTGGCCCTGTTGCTTTTGGGCGGAGTTGCGGGCTCCTTAGGAATTGCCGGCGCCGCCCTTTTAGGTTCGGCGGCGGTGATGCTCCTGCTTCTTGGGGTGAACGCCAGGGTGCGCGACGGGATGTCGCTTCTAATTCTCGGTATTATGTTTTCATCGGCAGTCGGCGCTATTGTTCAGATTCTCCAGTTTCTGAGCCGCGATTCAGCCTTGAAGAGTTATGTCGTCTGGACTATGGGTTCGCTCGGCGAGGTGACGGCCTCCCAACTCTGGATTCTCGGCGCTATAGTTTTCCTCGGCTTACTGCTTGCCGTTCTGACTGTCAAGCCTCTTAACCTGATGCTTTTCGGTCCGGTTTTAGCGCGCTCAATGGGGCTTAACCTTCGCAAAAGCCGCACTTTGGTTCTGCTTTCAACGACCCTCCTTGCAGGGGGAGTAACCGCCTTTTGCGGTCCGATTGGATTCATAGGGCTCGCTGTGCCTCACATTGCGCGAGGCCTTTGCCGCACTGCCGATCATCGAATTCTGCTCCCGGCTTCTGCCCTTTTGGGCGCGGACATCCTTCTGCTTTGCGACCTGATTTCGCGCCTGCTTGTGCTCCCGATAAATTCGATTACATCCCTTGTAGGTATTCCGGTAGTTATCTACGTTATTTTGCGAAAATGATTGAGTTTAAGAATATTACGATAGCCCATCGCGATTGTCCGCCGCTCGTGATGAATCAGTCGGCCATGATTCCGTCCGCATCCCTGACGGCTCTCACCGGCCGTAACGGCAGCGGAAAATCCACACTCCTGCGATCCATTTGCGGAACTCAGCCGCTGCTCTCAGGCTCAATCCTGATTGGCCCTGACAGGGTGAATCCCGCAACGGTTCCGGCGGCTAAGTTGGCCGAAATCCTTAGTTTGGTGACTACCGAGCGAGTTCGCGTCAAGCATCTGACCGTAAGGGAATTGGTCGCTATGGGGCGCGCTCCCCTTTCCGGGCTTTTCGGGCGGCTGTATGCCGAAGATTATCGCGTGGTTGACCGCGCAATCGAAAGGGTAGGGATGACCTCGCTGGCCGGGCGTCAGGTCGATAGCCTTTCGGACGGTGAACATCAACGCGCAATGTTGGCCCGCGCGTTGGCCCAGGATACTCCCGTGATTCTTCTCGACGAGCCTACGGGCTTTCTCGACGTTCCGAACAGGCGCGATGTCACCAATCTTCTCGCTTCATTAGCCCATGAGGAGGGAAAGACAATACTCTATTCAACCCATGAACTCCAACTCGCCCTGGGTTGTGCTGACTTTATTCTCCATCTCGACCGCCCTGACCTCTATCTTCTGCCTCCGGACGAGATGGCTCGTTTTGCCCCCTTTGCGCAAATGAACGGGGCTTATTCCTGATTACTTCTTCTTCTCCAGATGAACCAGAGCCCAACTGATTAGCGGGCCCATAGCGTCCAGAAAGGTCTTGCCGTAGGCCGTCAGTTGATATTGCGTGCGGGGCGGAATCTCCGGAATTACCGTGCGTGTTACCAGTTCTTCCTCAGCAAGCATTTTGAGCGCTTGCGAAAGCATTTTGGGCGATACGTCGGGGATTGCACGTCCAAGTTCACCGAAAAATTTGGGCTTGCCGTCGCTCAAGGTGTAAACCACCAGCATAGGCCATTTGGCGGCAATGACCGAGAGGACGCTGCGGATAGGGCATCCGTCAACGTCCTCTGTAAGGTTTCGATTTCCCATTATTATTGAATCTCGGCGTCGGCTGCGGTCCATTCGGTCAGGCTGCCTTCCTTCACTTGGATGCAAACTTCGGTCATGTCGGTTTCGGCGTGGAGTTTGCGCTTTGCAGCGGGAGCTACGCGAAGCCAGTCGCCTGCTTCGAGGGGTACGTTTTCACCGTCGATTTCCATAAAGCCCTTGCCGGAAACGATGAAGTAGATTTCTTCGTTCTGCTTGTGGCTGTGGTAGAAGGGGATTACGGTTCCTGCGGGAAGATTGTTAACGGATACTTCGGCACCGGTCAGTGAGAGGGTGTCGTGCAGTTCGGTGCGAGGGGCACCTTCGGTTACGTGAGTTTTGGTGTAGTTGCTCATTGTTTTAAATCGTTTAGTTAGTATTTTGGTTAATTTTTACAGTGCAAAGTTACATTATTATTCTTTACTTGTCAAGTAGTTACCCCAAAGTAACTACCTAACTTTTAAGAATAATATTTCTAAATCATACCTTTACACATCCAACTTTAACACACCTTAACTTCCCACTGTTCCGGCCTCAGTCGCATTTTTCCGTCCGGCGCCTGAAGTTTCAACTGTACGATATTTTCGTACACTTCACTTCCCTCCTTTTGGAGTTTCCTTTTAAGGTCGCTAAGATAACGACGGGGAGTATGGCTATCGGTTAAGATGGCTACGGCGTCAACAACGGAGAAGTACCATTCTTCTTTTTCGCTATCCCACACAGTGCGGATGTTGCGTTCGTTGAATATTTGTGATTTTAGAATCTGAGTCATCAATAATTAGTTTATTTTAAAGTGGTGGTTAGCGGAGGAGGGAAATGGTGATGGGGTCGGCGCGGAGCCAGTCGGGTTCGGAGATGCGCAGGCGCCCCTCGGGCGTCGCGATGAGCAGGCGCCGGGCTTCGGCCAGTTCGTCGGGGTTAAGTAGGCGTGGGTCGAGTCCGCGAGCGGTGCGCAACGCCGTCATAATCATATCGTTATAGCGCTCGGTTGCGGTTTCTTCTTCAATCCTGAAAGAGCCGGCGGGGTAGGCCATATAGTCCGGAAAGTTTGGCGGGTTATATGAGCGTATTTCCCCGTCGAAACTGTGTGCGCCGGGGCCGAGCCCGAGGTAGGGAGTTCCGTCCCAATAGGCCGAATTATGGCGCGAATGGTAGCCGGGCCGTGCGAAATTCGAAATTTCATAATGCTCAAAACCGACCCGGCGCGAGAGGTTGCAAAGATCGGAATACATTTCAACCACTTGCTCCTCAGGCGTTTCGGTAATCCGGCCCGTCATCAGCCGTGTGTGGAGCAGAGTCCCCGGCTCATAACTGAGTGAATAGGCCGACAGATGCTCGGGATGCAGGGCTAAAACCATTTCGAGCGAACGGCGCCACGAAGCGGGCGTCTGCCCCGGGAGTCCGTAAATAAGGTCCACGCTGATGTTCTCGAAGCCTGCCCTCCGGAGAGTCTGAAAGGCTTCAAGCGCCTGAGCCGCCGAATGGCGACGGCCAACGGCGCGGAGTTCGCCGTCGACCACCGACTGAATACCCATACTGACGCGGTTGGCCCCCGCTTCGAGCCATTGTTCGGCCATCAGGTCGCTGACATCCTCAGGATTAACTTCAACAGTCTTCTCCCCCTCGGCCAATTTAAAGAAGGAGCGGAGCAATCGGGCAGGCATAGTGCTCGGGGTTCCTCCGCCAATGTAGACGGTTTGATACAGGTCGGCTATGTTGCGCGCGGAAAGTTCCTTTTCGAGCGCTTCGGCGTAAGATTCAGGCGAGAATCCGCGCAACGGTCCCGAATAGAAGTCGCAGTAGGCACACTTCTTCCTACAGAAAGGAATATGGACGTAGAGGCCCGCCATTTAGTGACAGAATTGCTTGAATTTACAGTATTCGCACATCTTCTCGTTGTCGGTCCGCTTAAAGGGAATATCGAAATTGAATATTTCGCCAATGAGATCCTCAAAGTCGGGCTCGAACCATTCCTGAACCTGCTGATATGACGTCAGAGGTTTGCGGTTGTAACTCAGGTCAGGGAAGGTCTCGCCCTTGTCGGGTATATTCTTCAGCGAGTAGATCAGTGGCTTGACCTTTTCGGCCTCAACGGATTTCCCGTTTGCTTGCGAGTAATATATATAGGCGTAGCAATAGGTCAGCAGTTGGAAAATCGCCGCCTTCTGCTCCGTGTTCCCTTTGAGAAAAATCTGCTCGCGGTTGAATTTACAGGAGTCGTTGCCGGTCTTGTAGTCAACCAGTCGGGTAGTGGCGCCCACTTGGTCCAGGCGGTCAATCTTCATCGTGAAGTTCAGGTTGATGCCGTTTTTCAGGGGCCAGGAGAAGGTTTCGGAGAGTTCGGCGTCGAGGAAGTCGAAAACCTCCGGCTCGGCCTGGAGAATCTCTTCCATCCATTCGAGGAATTGGCGGTAGTAGACCTCGGCTTCGCCTTTGAGTTCACGTGTATAAACCTCCGGATTAGGTATCTTCTCCTCTGTTTCAGGGTCAGTGATTTCGCGGGGCACTCCTATATAGTTCACGTTAATCGACCGGTGGAGTTCCCGGCGCAGAATATCATCGAATCCGCCTTTGACAATCTCGTCTATGACCGAGCGGGTGAAGTGTGAAACCCCGCGCTCTTTCAGTTTCTTGTAGAGCGTTTCGGCGGTTTCGTGTATAATATTGCCGGTCATCAGGGCGTCGACATGTTCGGTGGGAAGGTCGGCGGGATGCATGTCTTCGACGCGTTCGAAATAGAACTGCATAGGGCAGTGGATATAGGTTTTCAGAGCCGACGCCGAGAGTTTGTAGGCCGGCTTTTTGCCGGGGGCCGGCGGAGTGATATATCGTTCGAGCCGCTCGCGGATACGTCCTGATTTGGCTATCTGCGTATTTTCGGGAATGATTTTGATTCCGCCCGCATCTTTCAGCACGCCGTTGAAAACCGCGTCTCGCGAAGTGATTGTTACTCCCGCAAAGTTCATATGGAGCAACTGCTCTATGAAGCGGCTCTTTTCACCCGAGCGGAGGCCTCCCTGACGCGCATCGTAGACCATAGTCAGATTCTTGGTGCGCGAAAGCAGGCGGAAGAAGTAGTAGGCCGAGTCGGCCTCATAGTGGTCGTGGGTGGGCAACCCGAAGTTACTCCTGATAATCGCCGGGATGAACGATTTAAGGAGCGTGCGCCCCGGAAAGACCGCGTCGGTCATCGAGAGCATAATGACGTTTTCGAAGCCGAGACATCGGGTTTCGAGTACACCCATTATCTGGAGTTTCTCAAATGACTTATTGGTCAGCGCAACCGACTCATGGAAGAGCGCCTTTTCAAGCATATGGAAAAAGGTGTTGTCAACCATCTTGACGCTGAAGTACTCGCTAAGTTCCACGATTTCATCAATTTGTGTAACCAGCGTCTCTGCGACTTTTGCGTCCAGCCCCCCGACTACATTGTTTTCCGAAAACTCATGGAGTACTCCGCGCGTATAGTCCGCAACCTGCCTTATATCGTTCGGGTCTGAAACGGCGGCAAGCAGTTTCGCCATAATCGGCCAGTCGGCCGACACCTTTTCGGCCGGCAGATTATAAAGGTTCTGCGACTTCATCATCGCCTCTATTGCAGCAATTTCCTCGCTGCAGGCACTTTTGAGCAGCGGATTGGAAAGCAGCCGGAGAATGTCGCCGCGGAAAAACTCGATGCGTCCGTCGGCAAAGTGGCGCGCACGGATATGAAGCATCGCAAGCGACGAGTAGAGTTGGGCCAGTTGGGAAAAGCGCAGCGGGTAGCCCATTGTGATGTTGACATGCTCGATATTTTCCGGAACGGACGACATCAGGGGTAGCAGCAGTTCGGGTCCGGGAAGCACTAACGCCGTATCGTCCGGGGCGTTTTCAAGCAGAGTGGCCGCCACCTTGGCCTGCGCCGAGTTGGAGCCCACGCCTATGATTTCAATATTGTGGAGTCCGCCGATTGGGGGGAGAATAACCTCCGGATGGGATTCGAAGAAGTATTCCTGATACTTGGCGATGAAGCGTCCGGCCTTGTTGCCCTTGTTGGGGTCCATCAACGCCGGGTCATACTCCCAGTAGAAATGGGCGCGCTCCTCGCGCTTCAAAATGTCGAAAATTATGTGTTCCGACGTCGAAAGGCGGTGGAAGCCGATGAAGACATATTTTTTCGGATTGATGCGTAACCGGCGGCCTGCCATCAGGGTTTCGGCCGCGCGTCGGTAGGCCATGCCCGGGTAGCAGTGTTCCCATCCGCGGGGGTCGATTTTGCTGCGCTCCTCAAGTATCTTGCGAAACTCATGGTAGATAGGCAGCAACATATCCCATAGTTGCACGAATTTGGCAGCAGCGTCGCCCTTTGAGGTATGCTTCCATAAGGGCAGTTCGTCATCTTCTTCCTCTTCTGAGTCGGTCCCGTGCGAGAGGCGTTGCCAGTAGAGGTCTTCGCCCCAGAAGTTGCGGATTACTTCCTCCTGCTCGGGCGTCAGATAGTGGCTTTGCAGGTCCTTGAAGTTGGCAACATTTTTGAAGATACTCTCCGGGTTGACCATATAACGGTCAATCTCGTCGAAGTCGCGTATAAGCATCTCGGCCCAAAAGCGGAAGCGGTCAAATTCCTGAGGCTTCGAGTCTGGAAGGAGGCGGTTTGAAACGCGTGTGTAGGCCGTATGCATCGCCAGAAGCAACTCGTTGCGCGAGGCGCGATGCATCCCGACGGCCAGTTCGATAAACTTCGACATTGGCAGACAACGAGTCTGAACCTCAACCGAATCAATCCCCTTTTCCTCCTTCAGGTAGGTGTTGAAATATTCGGCTGAACGGGCGTTAGGAAAGATAAAGGCAAAGTCGCGAAGGTTCTCACGCTCGGCGCGGATATATCCGTCGGCAATGCTTCGCAGAAATTCGTGGTCCATAGGTTAATGGTCGGTTTATTTTTTTAGTAATAGAATAAGTTTTATTGCAAGGTCAAAGAGTATGATTTTTGCGTTACCATTGCCGCGAATGTCTGTTTCCGCCTCGTTGAATTCGGCTATCATATCCTCGACATTGCGCTCGTTGATGAAGGGGCAGAAGCGGTCGCTAAACTGCCGCTCGGCAGCCGTCATATAGTTCAGGGAGGCGATTTTCAGGTTGTAGATAAAGTTTTCGCGCACCATTCGCTGGCAATATTCGAGGAAGCGACATTCGGCCTCGCGACCCAGGTCAGCCACTTTTTCGCTCCATTTTTTCAGGTCGCCGATTTTGCGCGCATAAGCCAGACGCATAACCTCCACGAAGAAGTTGAAAAACTCCGTGTTTTCCCGCGAATTGGCCATTTCGCTCCGGGCGGCAATCACGTTGCCTTCGCTCAGGTGGGCAACGGCCATAGCGTTTGGGTCGGCAGGCGACGCCCCGATTGCAAGGGCCACGTCGCCGTCGGAAAGTCGACGCAGTTCAATGCGCTGGCAGCGCGAATAGATTGTCGGGAGCACCTCGCCCGGATTGTTGCTGACAAGGATGAACATTGTGCCCGGCTCCGGCTCTTCGATGAGTTTCAGAAGTTTGTTGGCCGTCTCGGGCTGCATCTTTTCCGGGAGCCAGACAAGGGCTATATTCAGGTCTGACGTGCGCGCCGAAAGGCTCATTTTGCGACGCAAAACCTCGGCGTCGTGAACGTAAATCTTCGGTTGGCCGTTAGGATTGCCGAGCATCGACTGCCAACGGCGAAAATCCATCCAAGGGTCCTCGGCCAGAAACTCGCGCCATTCCGGAGCCCAGTCGTCACATAGGGTTTCCGTCTGCCCCTTGCGCTTCAATATGGGGAACGCAAAGTGGAGGTCGGCGTGGTTCAGGCTCTTATGTTGCAGACATGAAGGGCAGCGGCCACAACTGTCCGTGGCCCCGGGCTCGCGGCCCGTGCAATGGATAAATTGCGCCAAGGCCCGCGCAAGCATCATCTCGCCGCTTCCCTCCGGAGCAGCCAGAAGCAGCGCGTGGGGCAAACGGTTTTCATTGGCCAAGCGAACAAGTCGCTCTTTTATGGTCTCATGTCCAATTATATCTTCGAATCTCATAGAGTGCAAAGTTAATGAAAAATCCCGAAATAAACTAAAGGCGACTGAAAAACGTTTAAAAGATAAACAAAAACAAAGAATGATTATGGACAACAAAGAAATAGTGGCCCGCTTTGAAGAGGCCGTGAAAGAAGATTTGCGCCAATTCCTCCTCTCAAAAGGAGCAATCGACGAACATTTCCCCGAATGTCCCGACGTGGAAGAGAAATGGGGCGAGATTTGCCGCGAATATATGCCCGACGGAGCCCGTGAGTTTCAAAACTATCCGGTCGTTTCGCTCGGCTGGATGATGTTTATCGGTATGGCCATGGCCTTCTATTGGGATACCGACTGGGAGGCTAACTCTTCGCGCAGCGACTACTACGGACGACTCCGCGATATGAAAGGGTATGACGATATGGATGAAGCCGTAGTTGAAACCCTTCTCTGCTATAAGGATGAGGCCAAGGAGAAGGTTACTGAACTGGTGGCCGAATGTGCCCAGCGCGTCTTGGCCCGCATCAACCGCGAGCAGATCGAGCCGGGGAGTCAGGCCGCTCTCGGCTGCTTCATCGCAGCCCTCCATCAACTCTACCTTGCCGGAATGGGCCTCGAACTCTGTGCCCTCGGCTACCACATGACCCCGCTCAAAAATTAAAAATGAGGTAGGGAGGGGGCGACGAGACGTCGCCCCCTCCCGCAGGTTTTGGCGGAATGGGGGATTTTTTTTAATTTTGCGGTGCTGAAAATTTTTTGTTTATGAATTGGAAGAGATTTTTTTGTTTGGCGGCGGTAGGCCTTGCCCTCTCGGCGGGGGCCGTCGAGTTGCGTTTTTATCCTTATGAGTTGCGGTTGAACCATGCTTTTAATCTGGCCACGATGTCGCGCACGGTAACGCCGGGTGTGCAGGTCGAATTGCGGCTGGATTCTATTGTGGGCTATGGGGAGGCCTCGATGCCGCCTTATTTGGGGGAGTCGGTTGAGTCCGTAACGGGTTTTCTTTCGAAGGTAGATCCGGCGCGTCTGTCCGACCCGTTTCAGTTCGAGCAAATTCATGAGTATCTGGACTCTTTGGCGCCCGGCAACAGGGCGGCAAAGGCCGCGCTTGACATTGCTCTCCATGACCTTACGGGGAAGATAATGGGGCGGCCATGGTATCAAATCTACGGACTTGACGCGGAGAAGGCGCCTTGCACTTCCTACACGATTTCGAATGACACTTCGGAGGTCTTGAAGCAGAAGATGGCCGAGGCAGAGCCTTACGCCATATGGAAAGTGAAAATGGGGGTCCCGGGCGACAGGGAACTGATTGAGACCATACGGCGGCATACGGACCGTCCGCTCTGTGTGGACGCCAACCAGGGTTGGAAAACCCGCGAGGAGGCTTTGGAAAATATTCTTTGGCTTGCAGAGCGGAACGTTCTGTTCGTGGAGCAACCTATGGATAAGACCGACCTGGAGAGCCATCGCTGGCTAAAGGAGCGTTCGCCGCTGCCGATTATTGCCGACGAGGCGGTGCAGACGTCGGCCGACGTTGCGGCCCTGGCGGATGCCTACGACGGCATTAACATCAAGTTGATGAAGAGCGGCGGACTTCACGACGCTTACAAAATGGCTGTGTTAGCACGGGCGTTAGGGATGAAAGTCATGATTGGATGTATGACGGAGACCTCGTGTGCGGTCACGGCGGCGGCTCAGTTGGCTCCCTTGGCCGACTGGGTGGACCTTGACGGCAACCTGCTGATTGCGAACGACCCGTTTGAGGGCATAGAAATACGCAACGGGAAGGTTTGGCTTCCCGCTGCGCCCGGAATTTCAGTAGTTAAAAGAGATTAGCAAAAGGGAATTAGAAGGTGAGGGCCATCTGGACCTGCAGGCGGTTGGAGTGGAGCGGGGTGCCTGCAAAGGAGTGGGTGTGGCCATAGTCATATTCGATGCCCATAGAGAGGAAGCGGTTGACGTTGTAGACCACGTTAGCGGCAACGTAGTCGCCATAGCGGTACATGTCAGGCTGGGCCACGGTATTGTTTCCGAGCCAGTTGGTCACGTGGCTGTAGACCAGATTGGTGGAAACCTTATGGAAGTCGAGCGATAGGCCGGCGGTCAGGCCGAGCGTGCGGGTCATCGAGAGTTTGCCCTCCGTGGTCGAGGGGGTTGCGTCGAGTCCCTTTCCGGTGTTGTCCTGAATATAGTTGGCGATTCCGCGGCCATAGGTCGCATTATAAGAGAATGAGAGAGGTCCGTAGATTTCGGTGATGCCCGAGAGTTGGACGCCCAGGCCCGTAAGGGTTGAGTTATGACCTTTTCGGAGGTTGCGATACTGCATCGGGCGGATAAGTCCGGAGAGGCGTATATGGTCCGAACCTCCGTTGTAGGCATACTGAACATTGAGCGGAATGGCGGGGATTCGTTGGTTTACCTGCGAGGTGTAGTCGGAGTTTGTGAGGCTTACATTCGGGAAGTCGATACCGATTGCGCTGCTGAGGCCGTGGGAGTATTTCTGGACCCAATAGGCCGTGAAGAGCGTTATGGTGGGGAATCCGTTAGGGCCTTGATTGTCAATAGTGTAGGGCTGGGTGGCGCCGTCGGTGAATGCGCCCTTGGTGTAGCCGACGGTCAGGCCGCGATAGCGGGCATAGAAATGGGAAGCCTTAAATCCGCCCTGGGGGTTGAAATCGCCCTTGAAGTAGAGGCCTACGCGGTTTTTGGAACTCGGCATGGCGATGAAGTTCATATGGATTGACGAAGACTGCCAGGCGAAGCCAAGATTGGCGCCGTTGCCGGGAGTGCGAGGAGTCATCGACGAGGGGATGAACTTAAGAGTCGAGGGCATATGGTCGCCCCAGTCGAAAGTGGCTTCGCCGAGAAACTGGGCGCCAAGGCCGAGATAGAACTTACCTTCCTTGCCGACTATAGCGAAGCGGGGGAGGTTGTTGTCGCGGGGAGTGGAGGGGCCATTGATTTTAAAAGCGTTTTCCACGTCGGCCACGGAGTCTGATTTTTCGTTTCCAATAATGGAGGTTACGCCCTTTTCGAATTTACGCCCCGGTCGTTGGGCAACTGCGGAAGCCGTGAAGGCGAGGGAGGCGATTGCGGTCATCAAGAGTAGTTTCTTATTCATAGACTTGAAGAGGTTAGAGGGTGTGTGTTTACTATATATACAAATAAGGAGTGCATTTGGTTGCTCCGGAAGCAAAAAAACTTGTATGTTTGAACATTAGGAGCGACCGGAGCGTTCTAATTACAAACAAAAAACACTCATTCTCCTTTTTTTCTCCTCAAAAGCAGGCTCCCCGGGGTTTTTGATGCCCGGGGAGCCGTTTTTGTTTGTTTCGTGAGCGAGATTTACCCTTTTTTGAGTTCGTTAAACTTCGCCTGCATCGTCGGGTTGCCTCGGGTCAGTTTGCGAATTGTGAAGTCATTTTCGGCGGCGTCGTTGGCTTTAAGCAGACGCTTGGCCGATTCTTCGAAAAGCGCCTTGATTTTACGGAGGTTTTCAACCTGCTTTTCGGCAGCGGCGATGGCCTTGTCGATGCCCTCGATTGCCGAGTCATGTTTCTTCATATGGCCCTCTACGTGCTTTTTGAAGGTGGCGACAAACTGGTCGCGACGCTCCTCAAACTTGGTGATGTCGATATTCTGCTCGCGGGCTTCGTCGAGTTCGGAGCGGAGGGTAATCATTGCCTGCGCATTGCGTTTTGACGAGCGGCTCAGCAGCGAAATCAGGGGAATGAAGAATTGAGGGCGAATCACGTACATCTTGTCGTAGACGTAGGAAACGTCGATTATACCGTTGTTGTAGACCTCATTATCGGCTTCGAGGGTGCTGACCAGGACGGCATATTCGCAGTTTTTGTTGCGGCGGTCCTTATCGAGTTTCTGGAAGAAGTCGCTGTTGCGATGTTTGGTCTTGGTGGCGTCATCCTCGTTTTTCATCTCGAACATAATTGAAAGACACTCAACGCCGCCGATAAAGTCGCGGAAGACGAAGTCGCCCTTGGTGCCGTCGACAACGTCGTTGTCCTTGTCGAAATAAGCGTCGTGGAAAAGGCCTTGCGAGCGGGCGAGGTTGAAGGCGTTCATGCAGTGCTGTTCGAGGCTCTCGCCGAGGAGTTTGGTCGAGAGGCGGCTCTTCATGTCTCGCAGGCGCTCAATCTCCTCGTCCTTGGCGCGGATAAGGACTTCGGCGTTGTTTTTGAGTTCGAGTTCCTTGTTTTTCGCAAGTACTTTCTGGCTATCGAGTTGGGCTGAAAGTTCGGAGAGAGATAGTTTCAGGCGGTTTATTTCGTCTTTAAAGGCATTTTGCGCCTCCTTGACCTGCATTTGTCGCTCCATATCGGCCATATTCAGGCGGCTTTTGAGCGAGGCGATTTCTGATTCCTTGTCGGCCTTGAGTTGGGCGAGGGTACGCTCCAGACGGCTCTCTATCTGCAGTTTGATCTTTTCCTCTTCGAGTTTGTGTTTCTTTTCGATGTCGGCCATGCGACGGTCAATTTCCTTTTCAAACTCGTTGGTTCTCACCTGAGCGAGAAGGTCGGCATAATGGCTTTTGTCAACCTCAAAACCGGTATTGCAGTGGGGGCAAGTCAATATCATATTAAGTGCGGTGTGTTAAAGAAATGAACAATGGGGGAGTGCAAATATAAGAAAAAAAATGGAACAAAGCAAGCGAATGGTTTGTGAGTTTGCTCATCTTTTTGTAACTTTGCTGAAAATCTGACCGCAATGAAAGGAATAGTACTTGCCGGGGGTTCCGGCACCCGGTTATATCCGATAACCAAGGGGGTTTCGAAGCAGTTGCTCCCGATTTATGATAAACCGATGGTTTATTATCCGATTTCGACTCTGATGAGAGCCGGAATACGCGATATACTTATCATTTCGACGCCTCAGGACCTTCCCGGCTTTCGTCGGCTCCTGGGGTCGGGCGAAGATTTGGGCGTAAGGTTCGAATATGCGGAGCAGCCGAGCCCCGACGGACTTGCCCAGGCTTTCATCATCGGCCGGGATTTTATTGGCGACGATTCGGTCTGCCTGGTTCTTGGCGATAACGTTTTTCATGGCGCAGGCTTTTCAGAGACACTTCGTCAGGCCGTTAAAAATGTGGAGCAAGACGGGCAGGCCACGGTTTTCGGCTATTGGGTCGACGATCCGGAACGCTATGGTGTTGCCGAATTTGACTCCGAGGGTCGATGCCTTTCGATTGAGGAGAAGCCCGAACGGCCCAAATCAAACTATGCCGTTGTGGGGCTATATTTCTATCCCAACAGCGTCGTCGGTATCGCCGAGTCAATCAAGCCGTCGGCGCGTGGCGAACTGGAGATTACGTCGGTCAATCAGGAGTATCTTGACCGGGGAGCATTGAGGGTTATGACCCTCCCGCGAGGCTTTGCTTGGCTCGACACGGGGACCCACGATTCGCTTGCCGAGGCGTCGATATATGTCGAAGTACTTGAGAAGCGCCAGGGCTTGAAGATTGCCTGCCTTGAGGAGATTGCCTATCGCCGCGGGTGGATTACGCGCGAGCATATTATAGAAATGGCGCGGCCGATGCTGAAAAATCAGTATGGGCAGTACCTAATGAAGGTTGCCAATGGACATAATTAAGACTGCAATTGAGGGCGTTGTGATTTTGGAACCGAGGGTTTTCACCGACCCCCGAGGCTACTTTTTCGAGAGTTACTCGAAGCGGGAACTCGACGCCGCTGTCGGGCCCGTTGAGTTCGTTCAGGACAATGAGTCGCGCTCGGTCCGGGGCGTTATGCGCGGGTTGCATTTTCAGGCACCTCCTTATGCCCAGGCTAAGTTGGTGCGCTGCCTGAGCGGGCGCGTCATTGATGTTGCGGTTGATATTCGAAGCGGGTCGCCGACTTTTGGGAAGCACGTTGCCGTTGAACTCAGCGGCGACAACAAGCGGGCCGTATTTATTCCGCGCGGATTTGCCCACGGCTTTGCAGTGCTTTCCGAGGAGGCTGTATTTGCGTATAAATGTGATAATTACTATCATCCAGAAGCGGAGGGAGGCATTTCGCTGCTCGACCCGACGCTTGGCATAGAGTGGGGGCTTGACCCGCAGGCGGCGCTCCTTTCGCCGAAAGACCTCGCCTATCCCCCGCTAAAAGATTTCATCACCCCCTTTTAACTTATGGAAACAACCAATCAGATTATAATATACCGGAGTGATGACGGTAAAACACGCGTTGACGTAAAGTTTACCGGCGAAACCGTTTGGCTTTCACAGCAGCAGATGTCAGATCTTTACCTGACTTCGAGAAGTAATGTTGTGGAGCATATTAAGCACATTTATGAAGAAGGCGAATTGGAACCTGATTCAACTTGTCGGAAATTCCGACAGGTTCGCCAAGAAGGGTCTCGTGAGGTATCGAGAGAAATTCCATACTATAACCTTGATATGATAATCTCATTGGGTTACAGGATCCGTTCGGTTGTTGCAACTCATTTCCGAAAGAACGGGAGAGGTAGAAGCATAACTACGACACTGGGAATAGCCACGCGCCCTCGCGTGGCAGACGCGCAAGCGTCTTTAAGTAGTGAATACTTTGGGCGCTGCACGTTGGTGCTCGCGCACCATGCACGCGAGGGCGCGTGCAATTCCCGAAGTACTCTCACTTTCGTAGTTCAACTGCACTCCCATTGTATTGAAAAGGGTAGTAAGTTTGGTGCAGCGACGGAGCGGTGCACCTCCCGGTTTGGGTCATTTGATACATTAAAGAACGGTATTTAATAATTTGAGAGAATATGAATATTTTGATTACCGGGGGGGCCGGGTTTATCGGCTCGCATGTGGTCAGGCTTTTTGTTAATAAATATCCTGAGTATAAGATTGTTAACTTGGATAAGTTGACTTATGCGGGTTCGCTTGAAAACCTGACCGACGTTGAGCCGAAGCCGAACTATCGGTTTGAGCAGGCCGACATTGCCGACCTGGAAGCGATGCGGCGGATTTTCCGTGAGCACGAGATTGACGGCGTCATCCATCTGGCGGCCGAGAGCCATGTTGACCGCTCGATCAAGGACCCGTTTACGTTTGCCCGCACTAACGTGATGGGCACTCTGGCCCTCCTGCAAGCCGCCAAGGAATATTGGGAGTCGCTTCCCGAGGGTTTTGAGGGTAAGACGTTCTATCATATCTCGACCGACGAGGTCTATGGCGCCCTCGAACTGACTGATCCCGAGGGGGTTGAGGCTCCATTTACCACTAAGGCGTCGCGCGAGGCACATAAGGCCTACGGACGAGAATTTTTCACTGAAAAGACGCCCTATAGTCCCCATTCGCCATATTCGGCGTCCAAGGCGTCATCCGACCATTTTGTGCGAGCCTATCACGATACTTACGGCCTTCCGACAATCGTTACCAACTGCTCGAATAATTACGGTCCGTATCAGTTTCCGGAGAAACTTATCCCCCTGTTTATAAACAATATTCGCCAAGGCAAACCGTTGCCCGTTTACGGCAAGGGAGAGAACGTGCGCGACTGGCTTTACGTTGAAGACCACGCGCGGGCTATCGACCTGATTTTTCACCGCGGGAAGCCCGGCGATACCTATAACATAGGGGGCTTTAACGAATGGAAAAATATTGACCTTGTCAGGGTTCTGATTCGTACGGTCGACCGTCTTCTTGGCAATCCCGACGGATATTCGGACCACCTGATAACTTATGTGACCGACCGCTTGGGTCACGACAAACGCTATGCAATCGACTCGCGCAAACTGCGTGATGAACTTGGCTGGGAGCCCTCGCTGCAGTTTGAAGAGGGGATAGAGAAGACCGTCCGCTGGTATCTCGCCAACCAAGAATGGCTCGATAAAGTCGCCTCCCGCCCAATTTGATTATGTGGCGAAAAATTTGTAACTTTGCGGTTTGAAAACTAACATTTACTTTCAACAATGAACGAATTGCCTACCAAATATTCACCTGCCGAGGTGGAGGATCGTCTCTATCAGTTCTGGATGGACCACGATTTGTTTGCGTCGAAACCCGATGCTCGCGAACCTTATACAATCGTGATTCCGCCGCCGAACGTGACCGGTGTGCTCCATATGGGCCATATGCTCAACAATACTATTCAGGATATCCTGGTGCGCCGCGCCCGCATGGAAGGGAAGAACGCCCTTTGGGTTCCGGGTACTGACCATGCGTCGATTGCTACGGAGACCAAGGTTATAGCCAAGTTGGCCGAGCAGGGCATCAAGAAGACTGACCTCACCCGCGAGGAGTTTCTTGAGCACGCCTGGGATTGGACACACACCCACGGGGGCATCATCCTTCAGCAACTTCGCAAACTCGGCGCCAGTTGCGACTGGCATCGTACGGGTTTCACAATGGACGAAGTGCGTTCGGAGTCGGTCACCAAGGTTTTCTGCGACCTCTGTGACAAAGGCCTGATTTATCGCGGCTTGCGTATGGTCAACTGGGATCCGAAGAATCGCACGGCGATTTCCGACGATGAGGTGAACTATGTTGAAGAACATTCGAAACTGTACTATCTGCGTTACTACGTTGCCGGCGACCCCGAAGGTCGCTATGCGGTCGTAGCGACGACCCGCCCGGAAACGATCATGGGCGATACGGCGATGTGTATCAACCCGAAAGACCCGAAGAACGAATGGCTCAAGGGAAAGAGGGTGATTGTTCCGCTCGTTGGCCGTGAGATTCCCGTAATTGAAGACCGCTACGTTGAGATGGACTTCGGCACGGGCTGTCTGAAAGTCACTCCCGCCCACGATAAGAATGACTATCAACTCGGCAAGACTCACAACCTCGAAACCATCGACATCTTCACCGAAGATGCCATTCTGAACGAAAACGGTGGCAAATATGCCGGCATGGACCGCTTTGAATGCCGCAAGCAGATTGCCAAGGACCTGGAGGAGGCCGGACTGATGGAGAAGGTCGAGGACTATAATAATAAGGTGGGCTACAGCGAGCGCACTAAAGTTGTTATTGAGCCGCGCCTGAGCCAGCAATGGTTCATCCGCATGAAGCATTTTGCCGAAATTTCGCTCAGCCCCGTTATGGAGGATCTGATTCGCTTTGTGCCCGAAAAGTATAAGACTACCTATCGCCTCTGGCTCGAAAATATTCAGGACTGGTGTATCAGCCGCCAGCTTTGGTGGGGCCACCGCATTCCCGCCTATTACTATGACGATGCCGAGGGCAATCAGCAGATTGTCGTGGCGCCCACCAAGGCCGATGCCCTCGAAAAGGCGCGCAAGGAGACCGGCCTTGACCTGACTGAGGAGAATCTGGTTCAGGACGAAGACGCCCTCGACACTTGGTTCTCATCCTGGCTTTGGCCTATCACGCTCTTCAACGGCATCCTCGACCCGGGCAATGAAGAACTGAAATATTACTATCCGACTTCGACTCTCGTAACCGGCCCGGACATCATCTTCTTCTGGGTTGCCCGTATGATTATGGCCGGCTATGAATACGTTGGCGAGATGCCGTTCAAGAACGTCTACTTTACCGGTATCGTGCGTGACAAGTTGGGTCGCAAGATGTCGAAATCGCTCGGCAATTCGCCTGACCCGCTGGAACTTATTGCCCAATATGGCGCCGACGGCGTCCGTATGGGAATGATGCTTGCCGCCCCCGCCGGCAACGACATTATGTTTGACGAAAAACTCTGTGAGCAAGGCCGTAACTTCTGCAATAAGATCTGGAACGCCTTCCGCCTCATCAAGGGTTGGGAAGTGGACGATAAAGCCGCGCAGCCCGAAGCCGCCAAGGTTGCCACCGAATGGTTCGCCTCGAAACTCGACGAGACGGCGGCCGAAGTGACCGACCTGCTCGCCAAGTTCCGTATCTCGGAGGCTCTGATGGCCATCTACAAACTCTTCTGGGACGAGTTCTCAAGTTGGTATCTCGAAATGGTTAAGCCTGCCTACGGTTCGCCTGTCGACGGTCATACGCTTCGCGCCACTATGGGCTATTTCGATTCGCTGCTCCGCCTCCTGCATCCGTTTATGCCGTTCATCACCGAAGAACTCTGGCAGCATCTGGCCGACCGACGCCCCGGCGAGAGCATCATGTATGCCCCCGTGCCCCAGTCAGGCAAGCCGTCGGAAAAGATTCTTGCGCTGATGGACCACGCCAAGGAAGTTGTCAACGGCGTTCGCGGCGTACGCGCCCAAAAGCAGATTGCCCCGAAGGTTGCCCTCGAACTGCAAGTCCTCGGGACGCTCCCTGCCGAAGAGGTGGCCGTCATTAAGAAACTCGCCAATGTGAGCGACGTTCAGAGCGTTGAGGCGAAGGCGCAGGGCGTGGCCGTCTTTATGGTCGACAGCCTTGAGTTCGGTGTGCCGATGCAGGCCGCCGGCGTCGACGTGGAGGCCGAGCGCGCAAAGTTGCAGAAAGACCTTGACTACGAGCGTGGCTTCCTCGCATCCGTGGAGAAGAAACTCGCCAACGAGAAGTTTGTCAACGGCGCTCCCGCTGCTGTCGTTGAGGCCGAACGCCGCAAGCAAGCCTCCGCCCTGCAGCGCATTGCCGCCCTGGAGTCCAGCCTGAACGCACTGTAAATACAAAATACAAAATACAGAATACAAGCGCGAGCCACAAAAGGCTCGCGCTTGTGTTGTAGAGTGAACTTTTGGGAGGGGTGGGGCGTTTTATGGTAAATGATACTTAAAACACACAAACTATGAAGAAACTGATTATGAGCCTGGCCTTGATTGCCGGCGTAGCACTGGGCGCTTCTGCCCGCGACGAGTATGTGCATGATTCATCCGTGCTCCCTGAAACCGCGATTTCCACTATCGACAAGAATTTCAAGTCCGATGTCAGCGTCGTTAAGATTGACCGCACCCTCGGACGCGTATCCGAATATGAGGTGACTCTGACCGACGGCACTGAAATCTCCTTTGACCGCAATGGCAACTGGGAGAGCGTTGAAACCAACAATAACGTCTCCGTTCCTTCAAGCATCGTTCTTCAGCCCGTAAGCGACTACGTGGCCAAGAACTATGCCGGAAGCAAGATTGTAGGCGTTGAGCGCGACCGCCGCGGCATCGAAGTAGACCTCTCGAACGGCGTGGACCTTTACTTTACCCATACCGGTAAGTTTGTACGCGCCGATCGTTAAAATTGAGTTAGATAAATAGTTAGAAATAGGAGCGGGTTCAGACCCTCGCTCCTATTTTGTCATATCGGAAAAACTTGCTAACTTTGCACTCGAATTTCCAACATTTTGAAAGATGAAAGCGAGTGAATTTCGAGCAAGGTTTAAGACCTGGATGCTTCCGATTGCAATGCTTATAGGGTTGCTGTTTCACGGGCCGATGGAGGCGCTTGAGTGGACGGCACCGTGGCTTATTTTTGCTATGTTGTTGCTTACATTCTGTAAGGTTAAGCCGAGCGAAATCAAGGTTACATCGCTGAGCCGGATTCTGATTCCGGTGCAGTTTCTGGGGAGTATAGCCGTTTATCTTGCCGTACGCCCTTTTAGCGAGAGTCTGGCGCAGGGGATGCTGATATGCGTTTTTGCTCCGACGGCTACGGCTGCTCCGGTGATTGTAGGGATGCTTGGCGGGTCGGTTTCGCGGCTTGCCACTTTTTCTATATTGAGCAATCTGGCTTGCGCGCTGTTGGCGCCGCCCCTCTTTTCGCTGATTGGGGCCGAGGGTGTCGAGTTCTGGCCCTGCTTCCTGACGATTGCCATGAGGGTTATTCCGCTGATTGTCGGGCCGCTGGTCCTGGCGCTGGCGCTATTGAGGTGGGCGCCGAAGGTCCATGGCTATCTGGCCTCTAACGCCGGGCTTTCGTTTGATATGTGGGCTATCTCGCTGACAATCGTCGTAGGTCGCGCCGTTGGGTTCGTAATGCAGGAGCCTCCGAGCGAGATTCCGCTGATGATTGCCCTGGCCGTTGGCGCAGGGATTGTCTGCGTGGCGCAATTCATCATAGGACGCAAAATCGGGCGTCGATGTGGCGACAAAATTGCGGGCGCCCAGGGGCTTGCCCAAAAGAGTACGGTGCTTGCCATATGGATGGCAATGACGTTTCTGAATCCGATATGTTCGGTTGCGCCGGCGGCTTATATCCTCTGGCAGAACACTATCAATTCGATTCAGATTTATATGTTCAGTAAGAAGTCGGGAAGTCCTCGCTGACAACGATATAGAAGTCGGCGCGTCCGAGGTTGTCTTCATCGAGGGAGTTAATTTCTTCCTGGCGCACGGAGGTTACGGTTGCGATTTTAAGTCCTGGCTTGTAGGTCAGCAGATAGGGGATTATGCCGTCGCGATTATCGGAATGGTAAGAGCCGTTGATATGGAGGAATTTGCGTCCTTCCGGAAGGTTTTTGGCTATGAACCAGGCCATGGTTGCGTCCTTGATAGCCTGAGCCTGGGCGAGGCGTTCCATATCGCCTGATGTGCGCCCCCCGAGGAGTTGCATCATGCCGAAGGCTTCGTCGCTTTTCTCCTGATTGAAGTTAAAGGGGATAGGCAGCGGCGGGAGATATGTTTTGGCCTCGGCAGTGAGCGAGTCGAGCGCTTCGAGGCCTTTGTTTTTGACCACGGAGGCATAGCGTCGCGGAACGTTGGTGGCCACAAAGGGGATTCCGTTATCTTTGGCGTAGAAAACTACCGGGTAGTAGTCGGTAGCGTAATTGTCCCAAAGGCGGGCCTCGGATTCAAAATGGTCATAGTCGATTTGACGCGACATATACTCGTCGAGAATCAACTGATTGTCGGCCTCCATCATCTCCTCGCCGAGGGCCAACTGCTGGCCATGGGCCTGATGAAGAGCCTGAGTGATTTTAAGTTCCATCCAGTGAGAGACGGGGCAATTATGGTTCTCGCCGATAAAGACCACGTCGGCGCGCACGAGCGAATCGGTCATAGCGTCGAAGTCAATTTCGCGACCCGTATTGTCAAAGAGTTTGAACGCACCGGGAGTGGCGGCATTGGTTAAAACCGAGGAGGCGAGGAGGAGGGCGGTCAGGATGGTTTTCTTCATTTTTTAATCGAGTTTAACGTCGGTGTCGCTCATATAGAGGAGCACGAAAAGGTCCGGGTCAATAACGTCATGGCAAGCGTCGCGCACCTCTTCGGGCGTAATGGAGTTGATGATTGTTTCATACTCGTTGAAGTCGGCCAGCGACTCGCCGTTCTTAATGAGCGTCATCAGGATAGTGCGCCACGAGGCGGGCGAATAGGGATTGAGGGTTTCGCGCTTGGCAATTATGCAACTGCGCTTAATGGCGTCGAGTTCTTCAACGGTCGGGAGGTCATGGCGCAGATGGTCGAGAACCTCAAGGATTGCCTCATGTACCTTCGGCATATTGCTGTTTTCGGCCGAAGAGTTGATGTCGTAATAGTAATATCCGCGCGGCTTGCCTTCGTAGAAAATATCGACGAAGGGAGAATAGACCAGGGCACGCTTTTCGCGCAGTTCGCCGATAATATGGTTGCGGAGCAGGTTGGTAATCAGTTTCAGTACGAGCGAGTTGCGAAGCCCAGGCTCGAAGCGCCCGAAGTAGAGATAATCGAAGGCGGTTTGCGAGGGGTTTTCGTTATTGAACCTCATCTTGATTGTCTGAGCGGGGAGCGAGAGCGGAGTTTTGCGCTCAGGTCTTTCGCCGCCGTGGGGTTGCAGGCGTGAGAATGAGGCGGCAAAGTAGGCGGCGATAGAGTCGGGGTTAACGTTACCGCAGACAAGGTAGATGCTCTCTTCGGGGCGCGAATAGAGGGTCGTGAAGTAGTTGGCAATCGAGTCGAGGTCCATGCGTCGAATCATTTCGCGGCGCGCCTCCATCGGGTCTTCGACTCCTTCATAGGCTGCGCCATAGTCGAGGGTGTTGCCCATCAGTCGGTCCATTGCGGCCATCAGTTGGCGGTCGGAGGCGCGACTGAGCATTTTCGAGAGGGTCGACTCCTTGCCGACGCTCTCAATCATTGACTCCTTGATTTCGTCGAAGTCTTCGCGGCAAAGTTCGGGGTCGGTAATTTTCTCGAAGACGAGGTTGAAATATTCGCGCGAGTTGTGGGGCTCAAACTGTCCGAGGAAGCCGTGCCAGTCGTTTTCAAGGGCCGTAGCGAGGGCCATACCGTTCTGATACATATAGTCGCCGGTGGTCTCCGTGGCCTTTGCAATCGTTCCCATATCAATATAGGAGGCGGTTGAGCCGTAGAGGGGCAACTCTTTGGGGTCGAGAGCGGCGAGGCCGCCGGGAGCCACGGAGCCGAAGAGGGCGCTGCCGTCGTCGGCCGTGGGCTTGACCAGGAGGGTAATTCCGTTTGCGAGGTTATATTGGCGGATTCCGAGCGAGCCATAGTCGGCGGTGGAGGCTATCATTTCGGGCTTGAACTCATGGCGCAGGGTCAGCACCTCGGGGGTTGGCACCGTATCAACCTTAAATTCAGCCGGTTCGATAAATACGTAGAGGTTCGTGGGGATTGCCCGTCCATGGTCAAACCATTTCAGCACGCGCTCAAGCGGGCGGCTCGGGGCGTGGCTCGGCGACGTCTGCAGGGCCACGAGCACCGTGGAGTCCATCGGCGCCATCCATTCGGTCAGTAGGGTGTGGACCTCCTGAGGGGTAATTGTCATTACGGCCTGCTGGAGTTCCTTAATCTGCTCGGGGTCGGAGAGATAGCGGTCGCCCGAAATGATATAGTCGGCGAAGTCGTCACACCATTGCGAGGAACTTTTCGACGCTTGAACGGCCTGACGCCCGAGGCTGCGGACCTTGTTGGCGATATGATATTTTATTTCGTTTTCGTCGAAGCCGTAGGTCAGGGCGCTCTGAATCTCGTTGGCCATAGTGACGACACAGGAGTCGAGGGGCATCTCGCGGGTTTGGGCCGCCGAGAAGACCAGGTGGTTGGTATCGCCGAGATACCAGGCGTCGCTCACGTCGGCGCGGATTCCGAATTCGTTGAAGCGACGGCTCAGGGCGTTGACAAGGATGTTGCCCATCTCCTTTCGGCGTGCGTCTTCAAGGGTGCGGACGGTCAGGCCCGGATGAGGGATGATATATTCAATCTCTTCGTTGGTGTTGAGCGAGTCTATATCGTATTGAATCTGCTTCAGAGGGGAGTATTCGAGAGGATATTTGCGGAATCCGGGGTCTTTTTTCTCCTTCAGCGAAGAGAATTGGCGCTTTATTTCTTTTTCAACCTTTTCGGGGTCGACGCTGCCGGAGACGACGATAGCGCCGAGGCTCGGGATATACCATTTGCGATAGTAGTCGCGCAAGGTCTTGGAGGTCATCTTCTTGACTTCGTCGGGAGTTCCGAGCGGCATGCGGGAACTGAATCTGTTCTGACCTATTTTCAGGTCATAGAAGGGGTCTTCCTGATAGGTTGAGCGTAGTTCTTCGAGTATGATTCCCTTTTCGGTTTCGACTCGCGCGGGGTTGATAGTCAGGTCCGTCATCCAGTCGCGGATAATCTGCAGGGGCTTGGCCATCGAGGGGTCGGTCAGCGAGTCGGTAGGCACGGCAAACATATATATGGTGCGGTCATGGCCGGTAAAGGCGTTAATGTCAATTCCATACTTCATGCCGAGCGACTCCAGATACTGAACGGCTCCACGGTTGGGGAAATGCTTGCTCCCGCCAAAAGCCATATGTTCGAGGAAGTGGGCGGCGCCACCCTGATTATCATCTTGCTGAACGGAGCCTACCTTCCAGACCAGTCGGAACTCCGTGCGCCCGGCGGGGAAATCGGCGGGGAGAATAATGTAGTGGAGCCCGTTGGGAAGGACGCCTTCAACCGTGCCTTTCGGAAGGGAAACAGGGTCGGAGAGAGCAGCATCAACAGAGGGGATAGATGCAAACATTGCCGCCCCGAAGGTCAGGGCGGCAAGTAAGTTATGGGAGATGAATCTTTTGAGGTTCACTTTTGTTGTCGCGTGTATTTGGTAGTTTTATACACGCAAAGTTAACTCAAAAAATCTTATTTTGCAATAGTGTAGACCACTTTTACACGAGAATAGCCGTATTGGTCGGCATGGTCGAAGGGGAACTCGAAGGTCATAGTGCCTTTTTCGAAGTCGATTTCGCCCTTGGGCTCGCAGTAGAGGCTTACTTCGCCCTCTTCTTCAAGGCCCCATTCGTCATAGGATACGGACGACATTCCGAGCCAAGCGCCGGGGTGGGCGGTGCAGCCGTAGGGGAGGAGTTCGAGAGCGGTGGGATCGCCGGCCATGAGTTTAGCGAGGTTGCGGTCCCAAGCAGAGTAGGAATATTCAAAGCCGATGCGGTCTTCAGACCAGGTCATCAAGATCGGATCACCATATTCGTCAACAAAGGGCTCGCCGTTTGCGTCAAGATAGAAGTTTTCGCCTTCCTTGACGAAGTTGATGGTTGCCTTTTTGCCGTCAGCCGAGAAATCGAGGGTCATTGCGGGGAGAGTAGCCTTGAAAGTTTCTGCGGTATTGGCGTTCCAGTTGATGAGGGCCATAAGTTCGGGGCCGCCATAGTTATCTTCATCTTCGAGAGCAAAGAATTCCTTATCCTCAACGGTCAGTTTGCGGAACGAATCTTCGAGGTAGCGGCTCATACCCATCGGGTTAGAGGTCATATCGAGCATCACGTTCTCCAGCGTCGAGGCGGGGTTGAGGTGGAAGGTGGTCACTCCTGCAAGGTCAATGGTTGTAGGTTCGCCGAAGGGAGAAAGGGAGCCTCCGCCGGGGAATTCGATAGAGCCGGTCAGGGCAACGTCGCCAAACCAGTCGGAGAGGTCAATGCCGGTAGCCTCCTTAAAGGCTTTTGCAAAGGCGATTTCAGCGGCGCCGATCTGGGCGGCGGGCACGATAGTCAGAGTAACGGTCTCCTTGACATCGAAGGCGGCGGTATTGAGGTTCTTAAGGGTGATTTCAGCAGAGGTTTCGTCGGCGGGGGCAAAGTCGCCGTCGATGGTCACGGCGAAAGTTGCAGTGTTAGAGCCGGCAGCAACAGTGACGTTTTCATTGTCGAAGATAATTGCCTGAGCGGCAGAGCCTTCGGCGGTCAGTTCGAAGACGGTTGCTTCGCTGACGGGGGCGCTGAGGGTCACGTTGAAGGTGAGTTCGGCTTCGGTCCCCTGAAGGAGGGTAGTGGGGGCGGAAGTGGAGATGTAGACATGGTTCTTGGTTGAGGGCTCGTTTTTCTCCTCGTCGCAAGAAACCATTGCGCAGGCCATCAGCAGGGAGGCCGCAGCGGCTAAGTACTTGGTTGTGTTCATTGTGAAAAAAATATTAGTTAAATGATGTTATTGTCCAGGTTGGGTTTTGGGTCATATTCGTGTTGTAGAGGTATTCTTCGCGGGGAATGGGCCAAAGCCAACGGTAATCGTCGGCCGGGATTCGGATGCCTTTAAGGAGGGTTTTGCGATAGAATTTGAGATCAAAAAAGCGCGTTCCTTCGCCAATGAATTCCTTATGCTTTTCAGTGAGAATCTGCTTCAGTAGTGCGTCGCCAGCCAAGGTTTGGTCAAGCGGGTATGCGCTACGGCGGTCGAGATAGAGATTCATTGCGTCGCGCGCTGCGGAGTCATTGCCATCCAGGGCGCTCGCCTCGGCGAAGGCAAAAAGGGCATCGGCAAGACGGAATTTGTTGATAAGGAGGATTTCGCGCTGATTTTTGCGCATGGCGTTATATTTTCCGACGCAGTTCTGGAGTCCGAGCGAAGGAGTCTGCATAGGGAAGATTGAGGCGCCACGGCGTATGTCGTTTTCAGTATAAAGGGCTGCAACGGACTGATTTACGGTGAAATAATCGCCGCCCGAAGTGTCGTAAACAATACCTAAGTAGAACGACTGGGCAACCGACGGATAGTTGAGCGCGAAAATCCGTTCGGCTGATTGGTCGCCCTGCCATAGGGAGCGATAAGGGTCAGCGCCAAAGGATTCATAGCCATGGCGGTCTAAAACCTTTTTAGCCTCAGAGGCCGCGAGCGCGTATTTGCCGGCATAAATCAGGGCGCGGGCGCGTAAAATCAGGGCGGCGTCTTCTGTAAACCAGTCGGTCGATTTGTCGCCCGCCTCGCCGAGCAGCGGAAGCGATAGATTAAGCAATCGGTCAATCTCATCGAGGGTTTGGCTGACCGACGAGCGGGGGAGGTTGGCCATCAACAGGGCGTCTTTCAAGACTATTGCGTCGGCATCCGGGGCGTCAGGTCCGGGTCCGTAGACCGTTAGAAGTTGGAAATAGCAATAAGCCTTGAGGGCATACGCCTCGCCGAGCATGCGGCGAGTTTCGGGAGTGTCTTCAATCGACTGTGTGCGCTCAATCAGGGCGTTAAGCGTAGCAATTACGGCGTAATGGTCGTTCCAATAGGAGGATGAAAGATCTTCAATTGCCTGCGGTTGCCAGTTATATTGATTCAGGAGCGAGGAGTTTACTGAGGCCCAGTATGTCGGAGTGAAGTCGTCGGCCAGAATCGAGAGGTCGAGTTCCGGATTTGGCAAGGCGGCATAGGCCGAGGCAAGAAGTTCGCGCGCGGTCTGAGGCGAAGCGATAGCGTCGGGGTCTGAAAACTGGTTCTCGTATGGAATATCGAGCGAGCAACCGGTCAGAAGCGTCAGGCCTATTATATAAAGGAGGAGTCGTTTCATTCAGAAGGTAATGCTGAGGTTAAGGGTCAGGACGGGCTGAATTGAAGCGCCGAGTTGGCCGGTTTCGGGGTCGCTCTCGTCGTAGGGCGTAATCGTGAACAGATTTGAGGCTTGGAGGGCGGCCGACGCATATTTGATTATTCCGTTTGTGCGCTGAAGGAGTTTCGAGGGAAAACGATAACGGAGGGAGAGCATTGAGAGGCGGAGATAGTCGCTGCGCCCGGTGTTATGGGTGTTGGCGTACGAGAGTGCCTCGATAGCAGCCGAGGAGTAGAAGGGAGAGTAGTAGGTCTTGTCTATGTCGCCGCGTTTGAACCACATATCCCGGGTTAGTCCGGCAATGGCGTTGCGATTTGCCGAGTCGCGGTCGCGCACATAGGTGTAACTATACTGCCTGATGCCGCCGCCAACCCAGTAGAAGTCGGCGTCGAGTTCAAATTCGCGCCAGCCTACGCTGAGGTTGATGGTTCCGGAATAGGGGGGAGTCATATGTCCGAGGCTCACGAAGTCGTCGCGGGTCAGAGTGGTCTTTCCCGGTTCGATTTCGCGACCATCCTTGCCGATAAATACGGGCAGGCCGGTCACTGAGTTTATTCCTCCCCAGCGCAGACCGTAGAGAATATCGTAGGCCTGCCCAACCTGGAAGTCAGGAATCAGGGAGGACTCGCTCGTATAGAGTTTGTCGGTATAGTAGAGGTCTACAACCTTGTTTTTGTTGTATGAGAAGGAGGCGCCGAGACGGAAGCGGAAGTCGGGCGTCAGGTCGTTGAGCGAGACGGAGGCCGAGAGTTCTATGCCATCGTTGCGGAGGGTTCCGATGTTGCGCTTCATCATGCTGAAACCGTTGCTGGCGGCAATAGGGACGTCGAGCAGCGCGTCAGCCGTCTGCCGGCGATACCAGTTGATGTCGAAGTTGAGGCAGCGGAGAAGGCCAATCTGGATTCCGGCGTCGATGCTCGTGGTGTGTTCCGGCTCAAGGTCGCGGTTATAGAGGGCGAGGAGTTGGAGCAGACGCTGAGTTGAATAGGCATCTTCGGCATAAGCGAAAGTTCCGATAGTCTGGGCGGCGCTGACTCCGGCAAGGGAGGCCGTGCGGCCGTAACTGCCTTTGATGTTTAGGCGCGACAGGATGCGGTTGTTGTAGAGGAACTTATAGGATGTAGGGGTCCAACCGAGGCCGACGGCCCAGGCCGAGTTCCAGCGTTTATCGGAGGGGAGGACCGACGAAGCGTCGAGTTTGTAGGTTGCGAAGAGATCGTAGGTATGGTCGTAGGTATAGCCGGCCACGGCGCCCACGCCGAGTTGGGCTACTTTTTCCTTGAGGGTCGACATCGAGACCTTGCGCGAGCCGGTCAGGCTCTGGTTGATAAGTGCGGCCGAGGGGTGGTCACCGACGCCATAGCCTGTGATTCCCTGATTGTCTGTGTTGGTCAGATAATAGTCGTGGTTGACTGAGAAGGTCACGTCATGCTTCTCGTTGAACATCCGGTTATAGATTGCGCGGACGTTGTAGGAAAAGTTAAGCAGGGTGTTCTTATACTGGTTGAGGCGGCCGAGTTCTGCGGCGCTGAAACCGCTCTGTTGTTCGGAATAGGAGGAGGCCGGGGTGAATTGCTGTCCCTCCGTCAGCATAAAGTCAAGTCCGGTCACTCCGGCAATCTCCAGACCTTCGACGGGACGGAGGGTCAGGGAGGCGGAGGCGCCCCCGCGCTTGTCAGACGACTCGGCGGTATACTGGTTCATCAGTTCGCGGTAGGTGCGGTTCGGATAACTCCATAGTTTGCCTTTATCGGGCGTTTCGTAGGGGTTGAGATTGTAGATGAGCGATGCCGGGGTGAACTCTGTGCCTATCGGGGTGTTGACCTTCGAGTAACTTCCGTCCATACTGACCGTGAAGTAGCCTATGTTGCCAATTGTCTGGTCGATTCCGAGGCGCATATTTCCGCGCAAGGTGTTGTTGCCCTTGATTTGTCCGCCTTGGGTCGAGATGTTGCCGCTGACGAAGTAAGAGGTTTTTTCGTTGCCCCCGCGCAGCGAGAGGTTATGGCTCTGATAGAGCGAGTTGCGCATCAGGTGGTCAAACCAGTCGGTATTGATTGAGCGGAGCGAGTCGAGTTTGAAGGCGCCGTCGGCAATCAGTTGGTCAAGATTTTTAGCGTAAGGGTTGGTCTTGCGGATATATTCTTCGCTGTAGCGATAGCCCGGGGCGGCTTCGTTTTTCATCAGACGTTCGAGTTCGAGTTTTTCGGCTGATTTCATGACGGTTACGCCTCGTCGGCCCTTGAAAGTAACGCCCATATTGAGCGAGTAGGTAATGTCGACCGAGCCGAAGTGGGAGCCGCGCTGAGAGGTGATTTCGATTACGCCGTTGGCGGCCTTAATTCCGTAGAGGGCGCAGGCCGCAGCGTCTTTGAGGATTTTTATCTCCTTGATGTCCTGAGGGTTGAGGGTGGCAAAAGCGTCGCTCGAAATTACCTTACCGTCCAAAACGTAGAGGGGCTCATTGGCGGCGTCGCCCGAGCGGAGGCTCTGGTTGCCACGGATGCGGATTGTCGGTTTGGAGCCTAAGGCGCCGGTATTGGTGACTACGAGGCCGGGAACGGAGCCTTGGAGGGCGAGTGAAATATCCATCATCGGCTTCTCGGTCAGTCGCTTCATATCGACGGTCTGGACCACGCCCGAGCGTGCGCGGATGTCCATCGCATTGATGTTTGGCTCGGCCGTGACGGTTACCTCGTTGAGCAGATTGTCGTCGGTTTGCATCGCGGCGTCCTGAACGCGCTGGCCCTCATAGGTAAACGATACGGGCTTCATTCCGACACATGTAAATTCAATCTTTGCACCCCGCTTGAATTGTCCGCGCAGGGAGTAGCGGCCGTCGGCGTCGGTCCCGGTGCCGTAAGGGGTGCCTTTAATCTTCACGATAGCGCCGGGGAGAGGTTCGCCGTTATGGTCCGTGACCAGACCGGAGAGAATCGCTTCGGCCAGGGGCTCGGCAGCGGTTGCTCCCAGCGGTAAGGCCAAGAGGATAAGCAATTTAAGTAATATCTTAATTTGGCGAAACATTAGTTCAATGATTGGTTTATCCTGCAAAGATAAGAAAAAGAGATGAAAAACCGAGCGTTTTCATCTCCTTTTAACATTTAATCCTCCTCAGGGTAAGGATTCTCCTCCGGGAGTCGCAACAGGATTGATTGCGTGAGGTCAATCAGAAAGTAGACCGTTGCCAGCGCGAATGCCCACAGGTAAGAGTCGGGGAAGAGAAGGCTTATTATGCACAAAGTCAGCAGAATAATGTCTGTCAGCATATCGCAAAGCGGCGTGCCATTCTTGGAAATCATCGCTATGCCGACCACTATGAAGAGCCACCACCATTTCGGGGGCCACATCTGTATGGCAAAGATTATGAAGGCCGCAACCAGAATAACCCATTCGAGGACCGTCAGAATCTGTCGCGGTTTCTTGAGTTTCGGCGACCTGTTTTTGCGCGGGGCGTCCAAAAGGAATTGACCGATGAAGTCAACAACCGCGAGCGAAATAATAGCGATATTAAGTGCAAGAAATCCGGGGGTATCAGCATCCTTGAGGAAGGTAGCGAAAATAATTGCCATTATAATGGAAGTTTCCGACCCTAACGGCGGCATATAAACCTGACGATATTTCGACTTCCCGAAGAAAGTGAAGCCGAGGGTAGCAACCGCCAGCAGCACGAACAGGACGCCGACGGCCACCGTCTGAGGCCAAGCCACAACAGCCGCCGCGCCAAACATCGCCGCCATCAGCAGCATCTCCAAATAAGCGAGGAAGGATGAGATTTTTTTCATATTTTCGGGGGAGTTAGAGTTTGGTGCCGAAGGCGAGGTCACCGGCGTCGCCGAGGCCGGGAACTATGTAGGAGTGGGAGTTGATTTCGGGGTCAACGGCGCCAATCCAGAGGGTTGTCTTGTCGGCCGGGAGGGTAGACTTGACGTAGTCAACGGCTTGTCGGGAGGCGATTACGGAGGCTATATGAATCTTTGCGGGAGTCCCTTTGGTCAGCAGGGCGCGGTAACTGAGTTCCATAGAGGCGCCGGTTGCGAGCATCGGGTCTACGAGAATGAGGGTCTTGCCGTTGAGGTCGGGCGAGGCGATATATTCAATGAAAACGTCGAAGTTTTCTTTCTCTTTGTATTTGCGATAGGCGCTCACGAAGGCGTTTTCGGCATGGTCAAAGAAGTTGAGGAATCCCTGATGGAAGGGGAGGCCGGCGCGGAATATCGTGGCGAGGACTATGTCGGAGCCGATTACCTGACATTGGCAGGGGGCGAGGGGCGTCTGTATGGTCTCGGTCTTGTAGTCGAGGGTTTTGGAGATTTCGTAGGCGATAATTTCGCCGATGCGTTCGAGATTGCGGCGGAAACGGAGCATATCGCCTTGGATATCAACGTTTCGGAGTTCCATCATATATTGGGAGACGAGGGAGTTTGTCTTTGCGAAATCAATTACTTGCATGGTTTTATGGTTTAGGTTTTATGGTTTATGGTTTAGTGTTTATGGTTTAGTGTTTAGTGTTTAGTGAGGGTTTTTTCTTAGAATTTCAGTTCGGCGCCGGCCACGATGGTTATGCCTTGTGAGGGGATTGCGGGGCCGAGATACCAGCCGCGGTTGAGTAGGTTCTCGCCGTTGACGAAAACAGTCCACTGTTTGGTAATCTGATAGCCGACAGAGGCGTTGAGTTTGTTGATGTTCATAAGGTTTTGATAACCGGTTGGCATCTGACTGGAAACCTTATTGCGCGAGGTGCGGAGATGATAGGATAGGGTAATTTCCAACGGGTCGATGGGGCGCACAGTGGCGGCGCAAAGGAGGTTAAACTTGGCGTGGTCGCCCCAGAGCGCATAGCCGGTTTCATATTCGCCAACGGGTGCTTGGGCCATTTCGGCGCGAACCTTGAGCGAGAGGATGCGGCGATAGTCGTAGTTGAGTTCGCCGCCCCAGTGAGCACCACGCACGTTGACGCCGTGCATCTCGCCGAAGCCGTCCTTGGGGAGCAGCCAGTCGTTGGTTCGGGCATATCCGCCGAAGAAACCTATGGAGGCTCCGGCCCAGGGGCCGATTGTCAGGCCTGCGTCGGCCGTGAAGATTCGCGAGAAGCCCGCTTCATACTCGGCGCGTAGATACGGCTGAATATCGTAAAGCATAGCGCGCGAATTGGCTTCCAGACGGCCGTCTGTTTTGGCCCAGAGATTGAAGTGGGCCGACGGACGCCAACTGAGGTCGATTTTCGGCACAATCATATAGGAATGGTCATAGGGCACGTTGCCGTTCTTGATGTCGATTCCGGCAGCGAGGCGCGCCGAGAAGTGCTTGGTCGACAGCGAGTAAGAGGGCTCGATATGGGTAACGCCCTTATTATTGCCCGAGGTTGAGTGCATCAGGAGTTGGCGCAGGCCGAGACCCCAGTGGGATGAACGGGAATAGTGCCAGTTAACCCCGGCGTCAATTGAGCCTATATTATGGGTCGGGTTGCCCGGATAGCCAAAGCCGAGAATAGTGTAGTCCAGAGCGGCGCGATAGTCAAACTTAGGGTTGATAAGTCCGTTCCAGCCAAGGTTGACGCTCCCGAGGTTGGCGTTGACCGTCGAGGGGCGATCGGGGAAGGGCATATTGTAGTTTGAAAAGTCGTAGACCGCTGTGGCCGAGAGTGTTCCGTCGTTGGTTATCAACTTCATCCGACCGCCGACGAGACCCGAATTTCGACGCAGGGAGACCTTGCGGTTATCGTTGAAAAAGTTGTCGGGATACTTGGTTTTATACTTGAAACCGTTGAACTGGAGGAAGGCGTCAACCTGAAGCGAGTCGCGATTGACGGCGCGGATTCCGGCCGAAGCGTTAAGATTCCATAGGGGGCCGTAGGCAAGCACGGCGTAACCCTTCTGAGTGGAACGGAGGAGGGTAGAGGCCCAAGGGGCGGGCTCAAGGGTTTGGATTTCGGGGGTCAGTTCGGCTCGCGAAAGGGTGGAAGCCATAGGCAGGCGCCCCTGAGTGACCTTAGGGAGCGAAACCTCCGGAAGGAGGCGAAGGCGGGTTGCGGCCTGCTCTTCAGGAACAACCTGGTGAGTTACGGTGATTTCCGAGTTAAGATCCTGAGCAACGGCCGCCATAGAGGTCATTGCAGCAAGGCTGAGGGCTATTATATATTTCATTTGGAAAGTCGTTGATCAATCATTTGGAAGATGTCGGCGTCGGTGCCCGGATAGTTTGTGCGGAGCACCTTGAGGTACTCATCGGCCTCGAAGTCAGAGCCTTGGGCGCGGAGCACGTCGCTCAGCAACACGTAGGCGCGGGCGAGCCAATAGGCGTGAGGCGGATTGGCGTCGATAAGGTTCTCTACGAGAGTCTGCGCCTTGGCGAGGTTGCCCGCTTCAAACTCAGCGGCTGCAAGGTCATAGGCAGCGCGGGTTCCGTAGAGATTCTCGGGATGTTTGGCCAGTTCGGTGCGTAAGGACTTGGCCTCTTTGTCGCGGCCTTGGTCAGCCAGGGCGGCGGCGCGGATGAACTTAACTTCCGGAAGGTCCGTTCCGGCTGTTGCCGACGATTTGAGGATATTGTCGGAGGTAGTAATGATTATTTCCGACTTACCCATATCGCGGGCGCTGCGGAGAATACCCATACGAGCCGTATGGCGCATCGAAGCGGAGGAGGCTCGATTTTCGAGGTTCGTGTATGACTCAAGGGCGCGGTCGGTCATGCCGAGGTCGAATTGCGCTTTGGCCATAATAGCCGTGGCCTCTTCGGCTCCGTCTGCGTCGGGATATTTCTTGAGCAATTCGGAGGCAAGGCTGAGGCGTTCGTTGGGGGTCTTCGCCGCGCGGGCCTTGCGCAGGAGGCCGTTAGCGGCTATCGCGTTTTTCTCTACCTCGTCGAGTTGCGGAGCGCCGGTTGTTGCTTCCAGGAAGTTGTTGAGCAACTCAATTTCGCCGCGCTCGCCGTAGATACTCTTAAGGTCCTGAACGGCAAGGGCAGCCTCGGCGCTCGACGGGTGGCGCGTGATAACCTGCTGATAATAACTGATAGCGCGGTCAATCTTGCCCGCATTGGCGTTGAGGATGCCGAGTTGGAGAAGGGCGTTGCGTCCCTGCTGAGTGCCTGAATATTCGTCGGCTATCCCTTCGTAAGTCTTGATTGCCTGGTCGCGTTTGCCCGATGCACTGAGAGTCTGCGCCTTCTCGGTCAATGCGGCGGGGCGGAGAGCCGATTGCGGAAATTGGGCAATCATCTTTTCGAGCGTCGAGAGTTTATCGGCGGGCGCCCCTAAATGGCCTTGCATCATGGCCTGCTGGAGCAGGGCGTAGTCGCCCGTCTGCGGGTTCATCTCGTAGGCTTCCTTATATGTCTTGAGGGCAGAACGGATGTCGGAACCGTAATAATATGTGTCGGCTACGCGCGTATGGGCGTCGACTTTGGCGTCTGAGGCAAGCGACTTCATCTGCTCGGCGGCGGCAAACTGCGAGCGGGCCTGCTCATACTTGCGTTGGCCGAAGAGGGCATAGCCGAGATTGTAGGTCGCCGTGGCCTTGTTCGGGTCGGAATTTGGTGCCTGACGGAGAAATTCGCGATAGTTCTTTTCCGCCTTGGGGTAATTGCCGTCAGCATAATAAGCATCAGCAAGCCAGAGGGTTGTCTGCCTCCCGATTTCGGCGTTGTGCTTTCGGAGTTGGTCAGCTTGACTCAGCAGGTCTATGGCCTTCTTGACGTCGCCGGTCTGGAGTGCGCGGGAGCCGAGGACAAAGAGCACTTGCTGGCGCGCGGCAAGAATCTGCGGAGTGTTGGTCTTCAATGCGTTAAGTGAGCGCAGGGCCCCGTCGTAGTCGTTCGTGGCCATATAGCCCTTGACGAGGTAGTCCTGAACCGTCGCGGCGTTTTTGCTGTTAGGATAACGCTTGATGAAATCCTCGAGGGTCTTGACCGACGAACCGAAGGGCACGCGTCCGCCGTCGACCTGAGCCACGGCGTAGTTATAATAGGCCTGCTCGGTGATTGCCGGGTCGAAATCCATTTTTGTGGCCTTTTCAAAACTGATAATCGCCGCGGCGGGATTTCCCTCGCTGAGATAGGATTGGCCGATGGTCAGCGTGGCGCTCTGGCCCATGGCATCCTGCGAGTCTGAAACGGGCGCAAGCAGGTTGATAGCCTTCTGATAGTCAGCGCGGTTATAGGCGTCGCTGCCCACTATGTAGCGGACGCTCAGAGGCGCCGATTCGGGGCAGGAATCCATATAAGGACGCAGGAGGTCGAGCGCCTTGGTTTCATTGCCCAAAGCGTAATATGACTCGCCGGCAACGCGGCGCGCTTCGGAGGCAAACTCCGAGTCGGTCCCGATCAGCGGCTCGGCCAGACGGAGCGCTTCCTTATAGTCGCCCTCTTTGAAGCGGATTTGCGAAAGATAATAGTCTGCGCTGGCACCCGGAGCCTTCGAGCGGTCGACCGACTGAAAAAGTTGCGCGGCGGTCTTGTAATCTTCGCGCAGATAGGCAATGTAGCCTCTATAAAACTTTGCGGGATTGGAGTATTGGCCTTTACCGTCGAGCGACGCAAAGATTTTCTCAGCGCCGTCGAGTTTGCCGAGTTTGAGCATAGAGAAGGCGCGCCGATAGTCGAGTTGTTCGGCGAGTGAAGGCTCAAGAGCCGAACGGCTTATCTGGTCCAGTTCTTTCAGGGCGCGCGAATAATTGCCGTCGAAAAAGGTCAGCGAGGCAAGCATCAGGCGCGCCTGTTCGCGCCGCGGCGAGTTAGGGAACTGCAGACAGAAGTTGGTCAGCAGCGAGCGGCTGTCGGCCAATCCGCCCTGAAAAGAAGCAACGCATTGGAGCCAGGTCAACTTTTCGCGCTCCGTGGAGCCCAGGCGCAGAGCGGCCTGACACTGGTCGATACAGCCGATAAAATTGCCGTCGGCAAGCATACGGGCGGCGCGGTCGCCATAGCCTTGCGCCTGAGGCGAGTTTGCCTGGCCGAACGCAGAGCCGGCCATTCCGCTCAGGGCAAGCGCAATCAAAGCATATTTAATTTTCATAGACGCGTTTCTGTAGATGAATTAATTCAACCACAAAGTTACGCATAATCTCTGAGAAAATAAAAATTATTGCTCGATTTTCAGCGTTTTTTCGGCTTGATGTTCAGACGATAGATAATGTGGAGCATCGCATAGCGGGGCAGGGTGTTGAAGCGGGCCTCTGTACGTCCCTGCGAGTTCATTGTCAACTGGACGTTGCTCAATTGGCCGAGAATGTCGAATCCGTCAAGAGCGAAAGTCAGGTTGCCCTGGAGAATGCTCTTCGCAATGCGGGCGTTCCAGACCAGATGGTTCGTATTTAGCCGCGAGTCATAATAACCTCTGCGCGAGTGCATTATCAGGTCGGTGGTGACGCTCAGGTCCCAAGGAAGTTTTGTGGCGCGGAATACGAGGCCATAGTCAAAATCGACGGCGTTGATTGTCGTGAAGTCGGCGCGTGGCGATGAAGCCCGTCGATAGTCGGCATTTCCTTTGGCCGAAATCTCCATTCCGTCCATAATCTTATAGCCGACGCTGAGTTTCTCACCGAGAGTATGGTTGCGCACTGTGCTTTCCTCCAGGTTGATTATGTCGACGGCGTTTTGATACATATAGGAAGTGTTTGACGATACGCTCCACCTTTTTTGTGCGCCGAACTGGCGGCTGAAATTGACTTCGGCCGTGACGTCCCAATTGCCGTTGACGTTGACAGGGCGGAATGTGGTGATGCCCGTCTGAGTGTCGTATAAGGCCGATTGGGCCACCATATTTTCATACTTCCGGAACTCGGCGTTAAGCATAACTCCTTTATGGTAGAACCACCAACTGGAAAGGTTGAGCCGATGGACGCGGGTAATCTTCAAATCGGGGTTGCCGGCATAGACATAGAGCGGATTGCCCGTGTCGGCTATGTCTATAAGGTCAAGGAGGTTGCAGAGTTGAGCCTCATAGGAGTAGCCTCCGCGGAATATGCCCAGTTCAAAGGAAACTTTCGGCTCGACATACCAGGGTGCACGTTCGGCCCGGATAACCTCGTCCTGATAGAGGTAGTTAATATGGCTCGGGGCATAGTTTATGTCGAGGTCTGCGCCTAAATTGAACTGTACATCTCTATTGAATATCATTATGTGAGGAAAGAAGTTTAGAAATCCCAATTCAAACGTGTGGATATTGTCGATGACGATGTAATGGAATGATTTCGAGGGAATCAAGGTGCGGTTGCGTTCGGCGGTCGAGGCCAAATCCGCTTCGTCTTCCTCGTAGTAATGGCGGGTGCTGTTCAAGTTGGTGTGGTGAAGGCCATATTGTGCGTGCCACCATCCATGGAATGGCTTGGAAATATCGTATTCGCCGCTCAGTCGAAATTCCTCATTGAGTTTCAGCCGGTGTTCGGGTAGGAATTCCTGCGGCGAACTGTGTTCATCAAGTTCCTGTTGCCGCGGGAAGAGCAGCGAGCGTCCGGTAGTTGTCTCAAGCCGTCGGTCGTTCCAGAGAATCGAAAAATTATTTGTCAGTTCAGTATTTGATTTAGGCAATCGCCAGCGGGCGTTGAGTTCCGTGCCTGCTTCCCAAAGGCGGCGATAGGTATCTGAGGTCTGATCAAGCGAGTTCAGAAGGTTTTCGAGAGCGTCGGAGGTGGTTGACGTCTGAGAGTCCGTAGCCTTTTCGCGGACAAACGAGGCTCGGGGTTTAAGGTCAATCCACAGTCGGGGAACGTGAAACGAAAACTTATCGTCGGTGCTGAATTTCCATTGGCGTGAAAGCGATTTGGAGTCGGAAGTGCCGAAAAGGTTGCCCCCTTCGAGATATCGTTCGGATGAGCGTTGCGCCTGCAGGTCGCCGCGCTTATGTTCGGCCATCAGGTTGGCCTCGACTTTCCAGTTGCGCAGGCGCGAATTCCATAGATAGTCAATGCCGGCCTTGGCAATATCGGCCCGGCCTGCGGTTTGCCAATTCGGGTTCCAACTGTCGGTCTGGCCGGGCTTACGGTCATCGTTGGTGTTGTTGGCGTTGGCCACGAGCGAAAGGCGCGAGTCGCGTGTGAACATAAGTCCGAAAAGGCGTCCGAGGTTGCGATTAGATGTGCCATAGCCCGCCTCGGCGTTTGCAATCCATCCGGTCTGATACTGCTTTTTCAGTTTTACGTCCATAACCAAAGGTTGGTCGTCAAGGGGCTTGCGTTCTATATATTCGTTGCGGTGATAGACCTGAACGTCGTTGACCATATATGCCGGGAGGTTTTCGAGCGCTATCTTCGGGTCGCCTTTGAAGAAGTTTTCGCCGTTGACAAGCAGTTCGCTGACAAACTTGCCGTTGACATAAATCTGTCCGTTCCCTTTGAGTTCGACGCCGGGCAACTGGCTGATGAGCCCGTCGAGCATCGAGCCCGAGGCCAGGGCGAAGGCATCGGCGTTGTAGACAATCGTATCGCCCTTCATCACCATCTTGAGTTTTGACGCCATTACCGTCACCTCTTCCAATTGCTTGGGCTTCTGATAGAAAGGAATGCGGTTCATCATAATCGGCGAGAGTTCGATGCTGTGTTCTTTTGCGCCCGGTTGCTTTACGGTAAAATAGGAAGGGTAGTATCCCTCGGCCGTCACATAGATGATGCAGTCCGACTTCGGCATACTGTCAATCGAAAGGTTCATTGGCTGATTCCAGGCAAATATTTCCACCGGAAAATATGACTTGATGAGCGTTGAGTCTGAGCGTAACAGGTCGGCCCGGAACTCCTTCATCAGTTCGCGTGAATAACTGTCGACAACCTTACCGCTGGCATAAAGCGGATAATCGCGGGCAATCGAAAATGATATGGCAGAGAGGAACGTCAGAATAAAGAGCGAAAATCGTCGGGTCATGGTTATAGATTGGTTATGTGATGATTGCAAAGGTAGTAAAAAAAAATTCAATTTCCCAAAGAAAATTACAAAAATCACCCCCCCCGATTAACATATTGATAATTAGATTGTTGTGACATGTGACATTGTAACGTGTCTTACGCTTTACCGCGCTCTTCCACCTTATCGTTTAGCGGCTCAGTAAGCCCTTATCAGCGAGTTCTCAATCTGATTATCTGAATGTTGAAGTTTGGTTTTTTCTGTCTTTTTTCCCGAAGTCGAAGTTATAGAATACTTTGATATACGCTGTTTGATCGTAGTTGCGTGCATCCAGAGTGTGATTCGTTGTAAATGGGATTAAAGACTGTGTTTTAAATCTTGAATGTTTCATAAACGGATTGTTTGTTCCGATTTCAAATTTCCAGTTTTTAATAGAATAATTTACCGAAAGAGAGTATTCCCATAGTGTTTTACTTGCAGCAGATCATTGCTCATCCATTTTTGTGGGGTTTCAACTTCGGCGGATATCATAAATTCGCAAAAAAATTGCCGTCGGCAAGCATACGGGCGGCGCGGTCGCCATAGCCTTGCGCCTGAGGCGAGTTTGCCTGGCCGAACGCAGAGCCGGCCATTCCGCTCAGGGCAAGCGCAATCAAAGCATATTTAATTTTCATAGACGCGTTTCTGTAGATGAATTAATTCAACCACAAAGTTACGCAAAATATTTAACTTCGGCAACCCCCTGGAGGTCCGATAGGCTCTGACAACGTCAAGTAATCGTTTAAAGAATTAAAGATCAACGAGTTTGAAGTCGTAGTTATATTCAATCTTGGGGATTGCGTATTGCAACTGATTATCGGTAAGTTCCCCCTGCACATAAACGATCATTCCGAGACTCGCAGGAGTGGCATTTCCCGCTGTGTGGATAATATAAACGAAATCAGTATTATAGTCTCCGGATTTGAGAGCGTATGCGCTGACATAATCAAATACAGGCAGCATATCCACGATCAATTGTCTGAACTTGTTGGAGGTCTCAACGGAGTCTGCAATATTATCTTGTGTAGTGTTATAAATCCGGGTCATATCGGCTTCAACCGAAAGCATATTGGCAAGTGAGTCAAGACTTTCGGCCGATGTATTCAAATTATACATATCGAATCGTTTAAGCGATTTCAGGATTTTAGCGTTTTCTTCTCCTGACTTTTCAACTTCCTCCAAATATTCGGCTTGTTCAAGCATATTGACTTTAGAAACCTCATCAGGTTTCACAAAAGTTGATAGAATCTCCGATACAGTTTTGCTATATGCTGTAAGAGAGACAACAACACTCAGTGCGAAGAATACGATTTTTTTCATAAAAAATAGTTAACATTATTTCAACTGCAAAAATAAACAAAAATTTTAACCCCCACAACCCTTCGGGAGTATTCTGCGCAAAATTGGACAAGAAATGAAATAAAATAGGTTTGGTAGAGTAGGGGTAATTGATTAAATTTGCGGCGATTTTTTAACCAATTATTATTTAAACTATGAAACTTTTCAAGTATGCAATGGGCTGTTCAGTGGCCCTCCTGCTCGCAACCGGATGTGACACAAAAGCCACGTCTGAGGCTGCTAAGACCGCAGACGTTGACACTGCAGCCGTAGAAGTTCCCGCCGCTCCTTCGGAGGCTGAAATTCAGGCTGCGAATGAGGCTGTTCTCACTCAACTCTATGACAATTTTGTCCTGTTGGCTGACCTGTCATCAGATGCTGAACGTATGTCGGAGGCCGAGCAGACAGAGTTTATCAATGCCCACCTTTCGGCTGAGGTACAGAAGCGTCTTCGCGACCTCTACGATATGGACGGCGACGGCATGGCTTTCTGGGAACTTCGCTCAGGCGCTCAGGATGGTGACGGCGATTCGAAAGTTACCGGCATCAAGGCCCTCGGCGACAACTGGTATCAGGTCGATTACCTCGATATGGGTTTCGCCGGTCATAAGGACTTTCAGGTCGAAAACGGAGTGATTATGAACTTCCGTTAACCGTTCGATTATCGGTTAACTTTAATCAGGGCGTTTTCAATTTCGGTTTCGGTACGCCGGAGTTTGCTTTTCTGCAACTTCTTACCGAAATCGAAGTTGAAGGCGACCTTGATGTATACTGATTGGGATTGGTTGCGGGAAATCAACTTATAGTCCGTATTATATATCGGATTAAATGATTGGAAATGATATGTGGCGTGGCGAGTGAACGGATTGTGGGTTCCGACTTCAATTTTCCAGTTTTTAATGGAATAGTTTGCTGCAAGCGAGTAAATCCATGGGGTCTTTATACGCGTAAGGTCACCGCCCATAATTTTTTTCGGTGTGTTTAGTTCAGCAATTAACATCACGTTTGAAATAGAGTAGGTTGCGTTTAATGCGAGTGTCGGACTGTGGGTTTTCACATTCTGATAGCCGGAATAGGCATAGAGGTTGTAGCCGGCGGTAAGTTGCAGACTCAATGATTTAATTGGCTTATAGGTTGCCGACGCGCTTGATTGAAACTGTGACATATCGGCATCGGAGGTCCAACTTTGAATAATGCGCGGGCCTTCACGATAAAAGTTGTTTACGGTGAAGTCATGGCCATACATATATTGCATCATTATCTGCAGTCCGAAATTTTGCGTATTATAGCCGTATACCCCTAAAGCCATATACATTTTTGTGTTATCAAGGTCCGGATTACCCCTCATGTTCATAAATTGGTTGACCTCCTGTTCGGTCGTTGAATAATTAGAGATAGAGGGAAATGAATTGCCGATAGAACCGGAAATCATTAAGAATTGATTTTCGGGAAATTGAGCGGTCATACGCAGTTGAAGTCGCGGAGAAATCAGATTGACCTGTTTACGAGATATAACCTTGTAGTGGAGTCCGGAGACGCCCGGAATCAAGGTCAATCTTATTTGTCGGCCCAACGGTTGGTCATATTGAACAAAAAGAATTTCCTCGTTGCTCCAGAGTTTGGAGCGTGAATCGGCGATTGAAAAATGGTCCGAGACCGTGTTTTTGTATAAATCGTGTAATTTAACCGAGAGTGAGCGACCGCCGGAGAAACTTTTTGTGTAGCCGAAAGAGAGGATCATATTCCATCTCTTTTCTTCCGATGAAGAGTTTACGATTATTCGTTCATTATTATCATCGGCAGATTCGCTGAGTTTGTAGGAGTATTTGTTTTGGGCAAAAGCGGCATATAAGTTAAAGTTCAATGCCTGAGAATTTTCAAGATTGAATTTTGCATACATCTTTCCTCCGCCTTGATGACTCAGGTCGGTCGTAAGGGTCTGCTGAGTGAGCGAATTGTTGAGAATTCCATCGTATGCGGTTTGCATAGCGGAGGTAGAAATCGGGCTTTGGTTACGATCATAGTTTATAGCGTATTGCAGCACTCTCCGGTCGTTTGAGTTGGTTATGTCTGCCTGAAAATATGCTTTGTTTGATTTACTGCGGCCTCCGAGGGCTCGGAATTGTTCGGTCAACAGGCCTTCTGCAAGGTCATAGTTTGCCTGTCCGATTTTCTTGTCTGCGGAAACAGAAGTTAATCCATATCCGCTGAAAATCTGAATTGCGGTTTTCTTGTTGGCTATTATCTTACCTGCGAACCCATAGTTCCCTCTCAGATAGCCTAAGTTTTGTTCGGCAGTAATTTCGCCATAACCTCCCGTTTGCGGTTGCCGTACAACATAGTTGATGACTGCGGTTTCTCCGGCATAAAGTCCTGTCGGAGCATCAAAATACTCTACTTTCTGAATGTCTTGTGGTCGGAGAACCTTAACTTCCTGACTTGTTGCCTTTATTCCGTTGATATAGAGCGTTACGGAGCCGAATTTAGCCGATACTTCGCCTGAAGAAGTATTGACGCTGAGTCCCGGAATCATAAGGTTTGACAGCAGGTCATATCCATTGAATGCGTGCTTTTTTTGCGCACGGGTTGGAAGGAGAACCAAATGACCCTGTTCGCTTCGAAAGGTCGATTGGCTGACAACGGTAATTTCGTTGAGTTGTTTAGACGCTTCTTCCGTCTCCGGTAGGTCCTGAGAAAAACACGTTGTGGAAGTCAGCAGAGTTGCGAAAATAGTTAGATACTTTGCTTTCATAAATTAACTGTTTTTTGAGAGCAAAGTTAGGAACGGATTATGGTTTTAACCAAATTTTTTCGTTACCGAAACGAGTTGTAACGTATTGATAGTGAATAAGTTGCGAATTGCGATATTTACCGGAATTTCTGATATTACGCAATTGGCTGAGAGATAAGCAAATAGCAAGACTTCCCGCAAGGGCGAATTTATAGGATTTCAAGGACCTGATGAGCAAACTGCGAGTCAATCCGGGTCAATTTTTCTTTTATTCGGACCCTGAGATTGTAGATTGCCCGCAGACTTTTATTCGCAAGTATAGCCATAAGTGAAGGCGAGAGTCCGCAAAAACTGTAAATCACTATTTCTCGTTCTGACTTGATGAGTTTAAGGTCGTCAATCTGCTTAATCAGGTCCTCGTTATGTTCGGTCATCAATTCCTGAACCTGTTTAAGAAAGTTATTTTTTGAAGCAAGGAACTCAATTTCTTTGTCGAATCTTTCATATAAAACCCGCTCCTTTTCGCGAGGTGTTTTGTTCGCTTTCATATACATTGAAGCGAATTTGTCGAGCCATGAAAACTGCTTAAGGAAAGCCGATGAAATCTCATTTTTAAGTTCGAAATTCGACTCCTTGGTTTCATTATTTTCTTTCGCTATGTTCGCTATGTCTTTTTCCAACAACTTGATTTTATCCTGGTAGGCAGACTGTTCGGAGAGAATATTCTCATATTCTAACATAAGAGCCTGAAGTTTACTTTCCTGGCGTATTCTTTGATTTTTGGCTCGCAATCGAATTACAAATATCAGCAACGTCAGGACCAGAACTGTCAAAACCGCAAAAATCGAAATAACAGCTGCTTCTTTCTTTTTCGCTTTTAATGAATCTGTCAGGCGGTCAGACTTTGCGTTATCATAGTTTTGGCGATTTTCAGAGATGCTCTTCTCTTTTATAGATGAAATATACTCGTTTTGCTCTTGGATACACGATTGCAGATAAGCGATATACTCATCTTTGGTGTAATCGGCATAATATTTCATCATATTGTCAATATGTGCTGACTGAAATCCGGCTGCGTCCAAAATACTTTTTATGGAGTCGACCCGTGGTTTGTCGTGCATCACAAGATATGCCAGACACTTAACCTCCTCGGCATGAAGTCGCGGTTCGGAACTTAAGATGATTGCGGAGTCGGCATATTGGATGGCCCTCTTTATCCACATCATACGCAAAAGGTCCTCGCTAATCCTTTCGTAGGAGTCAACAAGCATATTTATCTTGTCGGAGGCGCATTGCTTTGTATGGTTCAATGCCCTTAAATCCCATTTATATGCCTCATGGTCGTCAAACCCCGCGACGTAAATTCTCGCAATCAGATACTCTATTCGTGAAAGCGTCAGAATATCGTCCGTTTCTTTTGCTAAATCGTAGGCTGCCAAAGCATCTTCCAGTGCCGGACCATATTCTCCATCAGAACATTTAGTGTGTGCCAGATATAAATAAGTTTGCATTTTTCTACGATTGTCTTCCGACGCGGAGTAGAAGTCTGCAGCAATATAAATCAGTGAGTCGTTAATCTGTTCTATCCCTTTATCAACCAAGGCCTTTGTATAGAGTAGGGCATAAAGCGCTTCCTCTTCGTCGTCGCTCAAACATTCAATTTCCGAAAGAATACGGATGGCCGAATCCGGTTTCTCGTCTATAACACTCTCGGCTCGGCGAAGAGACTCCATGGTCGGCCCATCGGAACATCCGGAAATAAACGTAACCGAAAGCGCTAAAATAAAACAAAGACAAAATCGTAAATTCACAGATGCCGAATTTAATGGAATTTAGGTTGGGTAGCCCCGAGGGGAATCGAACCCCTATCTAAAGTTTAGGAAACTTCTATTCTATCCGTTGAACTACAGGGCCGGAAGTATTCGCGACCACAAAGTTACGCATTTTTTGCCGATTATGTGTTAAATTTCGAAAAAAATTTGTAACTTTGCGCAATATTTTTCACATTATCTTAGAAAAATGGCTAAACTTCGGAAGAAACTTAAGCGTGTAAAAATTCATCGCGAGGGTACGGATATCCTTGTGGTGACCTTCATATTGCTTTTGATTTTGAATATCCTTATCTGGTCATTATCAACCCCTTGGGGTATAGTTTCGACTGTAGTGACCGGTATTTTGTATCTTTTTTTAGTCAATTTTTTCCGTTCTCCGAAACGCCATTTTACGGGTAATCCGGAGAATGTAGTGGTAAGTTCGGTTGACGGAACAGTGGTCGCTCTGGAAGAGGTTTACGAACCGGAATATCTTAAATGTAACTGCATTCAGATAAGCGTCTTCATGACTCCCTTTAATGTGCATGCCAACTGGTTTCCGGTTAATGGGGAGGTGATTTACACCGCACATTATAAGGGTCGCTTTATGAGCGCATGGCTTCCGAAGGCAAGCACTGAAAACGAGCGCTCTACCGTAGTTATCCGCACCGACGACGGACAGGACGTCCTGATGCGTCAGGTTGCAGGCGCTATGGCCCGCCGAATCGTGACCTATGCCGAGCCGGGCATGGAGGCTAACATTGAGGATCATATGGGATTTATTAAGTTCGGCTCCAGAGTCGACATTTATCTCCCGCTCAATTCGGAGATTCTAACCGAGATAAACAAGAAGACGGTTGGCGGCATCACGGAGATTGCCCGCCTGCGTCCCGTAGTAACCCCTAATGATGATTCTGAGGAATGAAAAAATATTTTAAGTGGCTTCCCAACGCTATCACTTGCATGAATCTTGCCAGCGGATGTGTGGCTCTGGTTCTTGCTTTTAACGGTCATTTCGGTTGGGCCTCGTTGGCCATATGCTGTGCTGCCGTTTTCGACTTTCTCGACGGCGCTGTTGCCCGTCTTCTGGGCGCTTATTCTGAAATTGGGGCGGAACTCGATTCGCTCAGCGACCTTGTCAGTTTCGGCGTCGCTCCCGCTCTGATGGTTTATCTCCAACTTCCTGCGCCTTACAATATTGCGGCCATAGCAATTCCCGTATGCGGGGCCCTGCGTCTTGCGAAATTCAATGTTGATACGCGCCAAACTATCTCTTTTATCGGGCTGCCTATTCCGGCAAACGCTCTTTTCTGGATTGGTATCAGCGCCTTTTGGGCTAACCATCCGGCGGCGTCCGAACCGTGGGTATGGACCCTCGCCGTGCTTTTTATCGCGCTTTCAATGCTTGCACCTATCAACTTGCCGTCGCTGAAGTTCCACGACTTTAAGTTTCAGGGCGAGAATCGCGTTCGCTTCCTGTTGATTGTGCTGACGGTTGCTCTCCTTGCTCTTCTCGGCGTTCCCGGCTTGGCGGTGGTTATCGCTATCTACCTGATGCTCGGAGCATTTTCCGCTTTCAAAAAGTAAACGCCTATGACTCTGCTTATTATCATTGCAGTAGCCCTTGCCTGCTGGTATTGGTTGTTTCCGTGGCTCCTTCGTCGCCAAATCCGCAAGACCTTTGGATTTGACCCCCGTGGAGGTCGTCAGCAAGAGCGCAAGCAGCAATCGCAACAGCCCGAGCCCCCGGTTGCCAAGAAGAAAATTGACCCGACCGTGGGTGAATATGTGGAGTTCACCGAGACTGTGGAATCCACTACGCGTCAGACTCCCGAGGGAGAGGAAAATTCGGTTCGTGTTGAACAGCAAATCACTGACGTGCAGTGGGAGGACCTCCCGCCGGAGTAAATTAAACATTTGGCTCTGTTCGGACGTTTTTATGGTATGAATAGAGCAATATTTTCAATATTTTTGGCAGCAGTGGTTATCCTGCTGATTTCAAGCCACGACACCTACGCGTCGCGTCTTCATAACGTCAAGTCCGTACCCCCGCGCGAGATTGAACATTCTGCAGGCTCTTTTCGTGTGGACTCAATCCCATCCAAGCGTGTAAGCCTGACCCTTTGGAGCAGTGATGACGCCTCAAGCCGTCTTGACAATATGAAGAATGCCGAATTGGCGTCGAAAGACCCTGAATGGACTCACGTTGGCGTAAACATTGAGGATACGCCCGAACTTTTTAAGGAGTATCTTCATCGCGATAAACTTGACCGGAATCCTTCGCAGTATCTTGCTACGGACGAGGTCGCTCATGCCCTCGAATCAACCTACGGGTATGGGACCTGGTATTATTGATGGTTTAGTGTTTAGTGTTTAGTGTTTATTGTTTAGTGTTTAGTGTTTATTGTTTAGTGTTTAGTGTTTATTGTTTAGGGTTTAGTGTTTATGGTTTATGGTTTAGGGTTGAGGGTTTGGGTCATGACTTGCATTTGGCAATTTTTGCAGTCGAAGTGGAGCCTCAGGGGGCGGGGGGCGCCGACAAGGGTCAGCGGTTCGGGCCATTCGCGTCCTTGGGGCGTCAGCAAGCAGCGACCGAGTTCGCGTCGGATGCAATAGCGCATTGTCATCGCCGCCTCCGGCGAGCCTCCGCGTTCAGGCACAACCTCTATCGAACCGGTGACGCCGTGGTCGCGCATAACCTTTTCAGCCAACGGGTTAGCAATGTTAGCCTCGGCTTTTAGGCTCACTCCTTCCGGCCATTTGGCTTCCGGATTTTCGACGCCGCGAAGGGGACGTTCCATTGTGGCGGCAATGGAGGTTGAGAGTGAGTCGGTCAGCAATCGTCGAAGTGAGGTCAACACCGAGGCAGGCACGAACTCCGAGCCGAGTCGGTCGTCGAGTTCGGCAAGAGAGTAGGGGGTATCACCCAATTTACCAATCACTTTACGGCGGGCGTCGAGTTGGGGCGTGCGCGCTTTCTCGCCAATGGGGAAATCAAGGGTCGAGGCCGTTCCGGCTGCCTCTTCGAGTATCAGCATATCGCCATTGCGGCGCAAGGTAAGTTTTAGCGGAATAGTTCTTACGGCGGTATTCGACCCCTGGAGAATATCTGCAAACTGCTTGTCGGCATTACGTCGAAGGGTCATGCCCGGCTTCAGCCCCTCGGGGGCGTATTTTCCGGCGCAGACAATGGTTTTCGGCGCGTCAAAGCGGTTCACTCGGAAGCCGACGGTCTTATCGCGAAATTGAAAATTCAGTCCGTCGCCGTTGGCCAGTCGGGCCGGGTGCTTGAGTTCAATCCGGTTTCCTCTAATGGCCTGCACCTGACCAATTTCCGCGCCGAGGCTCTTCGGCGAGTCGATTGCGGCGACGCCCGTGGCCTTCGGGTCATAGAGAAAATGGGTGGTGAAGCCGCGGTTAAATGAGCGATTGACGTCGGGGGTGAAAGTACGCTCAATAACGCCCAACGACGTTCGCTCAACGCCCGAGCCGCGAAGTTTGCGGTCATAAGCGCTCACGACATTTTTGACGTATTGTTCGTCCTTCAGGCGTCCTTCGATTTTCAGCGATGATATTCCGGCCTCAATCATCCGGTCGAGGTCGTCGAGGCGGTTAAGGTCATGGAGCGACAGTAGGTGTTTACCCTTCAGCAGGATACGCCCGCGGCCGTCAACAAGGTCGTAGGGGAGGCGGCAAATCTGGGCACATTCGCCGCGGTTGGCCGAGCGTCCGCCGCACTGGAGCGACGCGTAACATTGGCCGCTGAAACTGACGCACAACGCTCCGTGGACAAAACCTTCGAGCGGAACGGTAGTTGTGGCGCGGACGGCGCGGATTTCCTCAAGGGTCATTTCGCGCGGAAGCACGATTTGGCTGAACCCGAGGTCCTGAAAGAAGCGGGCCTTTTCAGGCGTGCGGATGTCGCATTGGGTCGAAGCGTGGAGCGCAATTGGCGGCAGGTCGAGGCGAAGCAGGCCGAGGTCCTGAACAATCAGGGCGTCAACTCCTATGCGATAGAGTTCGCCGACGAGTTTCTCAACTCCTTTAAGTTCATCGGGATAGATCAGTGTATTGACCGTCACATAGACCCTTGCGCCAAAGCGGTGGGCATACTCGCATACGCGGGCAATATCTGCCGTAGAATTGCCTGCAGCGGCTCTGGCTCCATGGGTTGTCGCGCCTATATAGACTGCGTCGGCGCCATGGTTTATCGCGCTGATTGCAACCGAGGCGTCGCGCGCCGGAGCAAGCAGTTCAATCGAATATCGAGGGGTCCGTGACATAGTCGGTTATTGTATCAGGTTCTTCCTTAGGCAGTTGCTGAATCTGAACCCGGTTGATTTGCTCAATCTGTTCGTTGAGTTCCATCAGGCGTTTTTTCTCCTTTTCGAGTTCCTTGATTGACTTTTTGAGTTCCTTGCGGTCAGACGATAGTTCTTTGGCCGAGCCGGGGGTAGGGGAGACAATGCGCCCGGCGCTATGAAAGCGTTGGGAGTAATATTTTTCGTCGAGCGAACTTTCAATCACACCGCGCGAAACGGAGGCGTGGATCATCTTGCCTGAACCGATGTAGAGCCCTACGTGGCTCACGTTCGGACCTCCGGATGTGCAGAAAAACACCAGGTCGCCCGGCGCGAGGTCGCGTGAGTTGATTGGTAGGGCAAACTGCTGTTGTTGGGCCGACGAGCGGGGAAGTTTAAGCCCGTAGACGTCGGAATAAAGATTCATAGTCAGGCCGGAACAGTCAACTCCCGAGCGGGTTACGCCTCCATAGCGATAGGGCGTCCCGAGCCATTTACGGGCCTCGCGCACAATCCGGTGCGTCTGCTCGGAACTGACCGGAACCGTATGGTCAATGCGCTGGATGCGTCGCGCCGGGGTTGCCGCTCGTTTCGACGAACAGCCGCTAAGCCCGAGGAGCAAGCAAAAGAAAAGCCATATGTAGCACTGCTTCATATGGCAAAGTTACGAATAATTTTTCAAAAATCACGCATTTTAACTGCGCTGAATGTGTTCGAGCAGGTCATCGGCCTGATGCAGGCCGGAGCCGCGCCATTGGGGCTCACCGTTGCGGAACACTATGAGGGTCGGAACCGACTGGATGCGATACTTCTGGGCCAGAGCCTCGTTGCGGTCAATATCGACCTTGATGATGTTGGCCGTATCACCCACTTTTGCCTTGAGTTGTTCAAGAATCGGGGCTTGCATCTTGCAGGGGCCACACCAGGTTGCGAAGAAGTCGACCAAAGTCGGTTTGTCGCTGTTTATGAGTTTTTCAAAGTCTTCCATAGTTTTTAATTGATGTTTGGGTTAATTCTTTTGACTATAAAACAACCTGAGGGGCCTGCGGGTTTGGATAAATGAAGTTAATGAATGTTAACAAAAAATCAGTCAAATATTTGATTATCATTTAAAAAATACTTAACTTTGCGGCTAATTTCTAATATAGCACTTGAATTAACATGGCACAACAACGGCGTCCACGAAGGACAAAGGAAGACATTGAAAAATGCATAAACGACGCTGCCGTCGAACTTATATCCCGCAAGGGTTTCGCTGACGTTCAACTCGGCGAAATCTGTCGCGAGGCTCAGATTGAGCCCGTGGTTTTCTATAATCGCTATAAGAATCTTGATGCTTTTTATGATGAGTTCGTCAAGCGCTATGACTACTGGGTTTCCGAAGGCATTAAGCGCCAGAGCGAGGCCGACAATGACGCAATGCCATCCGAAGAATACTGTGTTGGTATTCTCGACGGCCTCGTAACCGAATTGCTCAACGACAAGATTATGCTTGAAATTCTTCGCTGGGAGGTTGGCAGCGGCAATCCTGTCACGGAGCGCACCGCGATGCTTCGCGAGATGCTCAATATGCAACTCGTCTTCAAGTTCAAGAAACTCTTTCGCGACGGCAGCAGCCCGATTGATGCGGCCGCCCTCTCGGCCCTGATTATCGGCGGCATTTATTACCTCTTCCTCCATCGCGACCGTTCGACATTCTGCGGTCTCGACCTCAACGACCCTGCCGACATCGAGCGCGTGCGAACCACTATTGCCAACATGGTCAAACTATGTTTCCAGACGCTCGATTCCGATAAATAATTCGAAATAATTTACTGATATTCACACATAATTCACACATAATCTTATTAACCGGTTGTTTTTTATGGATAAAATAAAATGCTACTCGTTGTCGGGTTTGTGTTTAGCCGCGTTGGCCGCCCTGACGGGTTGTGTTGACAAAAGTTATGACCTCGACAACTATGACAACACCGCACGTGTCCTGATTAAGGATCTGACGCTTCCCGTCGAGTTTACCGGAGGCGTAAAATTCTCGGATGTAGTCGATATTGAAGATAACGATTTGGTCAAGACCGACGCTCAGGGCAACTATGTGTTGATTCAGAGCGGCGACTTCGAGTCGGAAGCCATCCGAATCAACGAAATCGAGGCTACTCCAAATGTTGAGAACTTTGAGAGCCAGGTTGTTCCTATCGTTGGCATTGCCGGACAGCCTATCGACTTCAACGTCGAGCAGTATGCCCGCTTCGATTTTGAGTTCAGTTTCGACCTCGTCGACGGGTATATTCGCGATATTACCCGCGCATCGGTTGACTTCAACATCAACTTCAAGGTCGAGACCGGGATTCCCTGCAAACTCACGAACCTTAGTTTCCGCCTCCCGACCGGTATGACCGGTGCCGTAGTGGGCAACTACGATATGGCGCCCGCCAACGGCAACTTGATTACGTTCAACAGCGTGTCCGTCCCTAACGGAGTGTTCACCTTCTCCTATCACGTGACCGATATCGACATCAAAGAGGCCGGCGGCCGCTTCATTTTTGCCGGCAATGGCGACTACGGCGTCTTCGAACTCAAGAACTCGATTTCGCTCGTCAGCGGTAAACTCGAAGCCACACAGTCGGGCAACGGCAGCCTCAAGGCTTCGTTCAATATCGGAACAATCAAGGTCAACACTATCGACGGCAGCGTCAAGTATACTATTGACGACATTGTTGAACACACCTCGCTCGACGAACTGCCCGAACTCCTCAAGGACCCTCACACTCATCTCGGCCTCGTTAATCCGCAACTCTATCTCCACGTCAACAACCCGTTTGCGCAATATGGCGCCGAGGCATCGACCAAGATTACCCTCAATCAGTTGCGCCCCGACAACTCCGGCTTCCTTCCCCAGAGCCAGAAGTCTGTGACCACGGCCAACCCGGTGACCGTGACCGACGACGAGGTGCAGGAGTTCGTCCTTTCCGACGTGAAGCCCGCGGAACTCTACAGCGAGTTCCCCACCGCAAAATGGACCCGCCTTCAGGGCCTTGGCAATATTGTTTACGGCGAAGGCCTCCCGACCGAACTTGAATTTATCTTCACCGACCCGATGCTCGACAGCGACCACGTCAAGAACTTCCCGATTGGCCGCGAAGTCGGCACTGTCCACGGAAAATATGCCTTCTATGCGCCTCTCGACTTCAGCGCCGGCTCGCAGGTTGTCTACACTCAGGACCAGCAGGGTTGGGACCTGAGCGATATTGTCGTCAACAAGTTTGAAATCACTACCAACGTGACCAGCACCATTCCCGTCGGCGTTATCCTTTCCGCTTATCCTATCGTCCTTGACGATGATGGCAATGCAAAGGTTGACTATAACGTACCCATCTCTGCCACGGAAATTGAGGCAAGCGCCGTCAATCAGCCCGTAGTTATCAAGATGAACGGAACCGAAGTGCGCAATCTTGACGGTATGCGCTACACCGTAACGCTCAAGACTGACCAACCCGGAGCAATCGGCCCCGACAAGGAACTCCAACTCAACGACGTGAGAGTGACCGTCAGCGGCTACTATGACTTCTCGGACGATGACAAAGACGATGATGACGACAATTACTAAACCATTCTTGTTTCCGAAATTATGAAACTTCACATTAAATATATAGCAGCCGCCACTCTGGCCCTCGGTTCGGTAGCGGCCTCAGCCCAGAGCCGTTCGGCCTATTTCCTCGATAACTTTACCTATAACTATCAGCATAACCCCGCGATGGCGATTGACCGCAAGGGCGAAGTGGCTATGCCCGGACTCGGTAACCTGAACATCGGCACAAGCGCAAACGTAGGCCTCCGCGACTTCATCTTCAAGACCCCCGAAGGGAAGACAACCCTCTTTATGAACCCCTCGGTCAGCACCAAGGAGTTTATGAGCGGAATCAAGAACCATAACCGCATCGGACTCGACCTGCGCGAGCAGATTATCGGCTTCGGTTTCCGCGCCTTCAACGGCTATAACCACGTGAGCATTAACGTTGTCGGCGACGCCCAGGTCCGCCTCCCCAAGTCGATTTTCTCCTTCCTGAAGGAGGGCGTCACCAACCGCACCTACGATATCGGTCGCATTGACGCCAATGTCCAGGCCTATGGTGAAATTGCTCTTAACCACTCTCATTCGCTCGAAAAATATGTTCCCGGCCTTCGCGTCGGCGGTACTTTCAAGTTCCTTATCGGTGTGGCAAATATGGACGTTAACCTCGATAAGGCCGACCTTATCCTCGGCAAGAACTCCTGGAATGCCGTCACCAACGGAACCATGCGAATCAATATGCCCGGCGTACGCTTCAAAACCAAAACCGACTCCTATGGCACCGAATATGTTGACGATATCGACTTAGACAAGTTCGGCCTCGGCGGCTTCGGTATCGCCGTTGACCTCGGCGCTACCTATCGCCTCAATCAGGACTGGGACTTTGCCCTTGCCTTCAACGATATAGGCTTTATCAGTTGGAGCCATAACTACGAGGCCTCGACCTATGGCGACCGTCGCTTCTCAACCTCCGATTACAAGATTGACCCCGATAACTTCGAGGACTCGTTTGACGCTATGACCGATGCTCTCGAATCGCTCTACCAGTTTGATTCAAAGGGCGATACTGGTTCGCGCTGCCGCGCCATTGCCGGTACGATGAAGGCCAGTGCCCGCTATACTCTCCCGCAGTATCGCCGCCTCACCTTCGGACTGCTCAACACGACCCATATGATGCGCCGATTCGCCTGGACCGAATTCCGCCTGAGCGCAAACGTTACCCCCGTCGACTGGCTTGGCCTCGGAATCAACTATGGCCTCGGCACCTTCGGCTCCTCCTTCGGCTGGATTCTCAATATTGCTCCCCGCGGCTTCAACTTCTTCGTTGGTATGGACCATACCCTCGGCCGCTTCTCCAAGCAATACATCCCCCTGAACCTCAACACCCAACTGAGCCTCGGCCTCAACTTCCCCTTCTAACCCAAGAAACGTTCAGCAGCAAATTGGGACGGCGACAGAGTGCCGTCCCAATTTGTATTTACGGGGTGGGGGAAGTGTTAAAGTTTGTGAATTTTGGCGGGTTTGTTTCGTGGTTTTGTGAAAAATTCGTAACTTTGCGCTATCAGCAACGGAGGGGGCTACGGCTTCTTCCTTAATTTTTATAATAAACCAATGATTGACAAAACTTTAATTGAACAGATTGTTGCCGACGAACTCAAGGGTACGGATATGTTTCCCGTGGAGATTTCGATTAGTCCGGACAATAGAATCGTTGTTGAGGTTGATTCGATGACGGCTGTTGATATTGACTCGTGTGTGGCCCTGAATCGTAAGATTGAGCAGGCTCTCGACCGCGACAAGGAGGACTTTGAACTTGAAGTCGGTTCGGCCGGCCTGACCGCGCCTTTCAAGGTGAAGGCTCAGTTTGACAAGAATGTGGGCAATGAAGTTGAAGTCCTGACTCGCGACGGACGCAAGTTCACGGGAACTCTTGTCGAGACTACCGACGAGGGCTTTACCGTTGAGGTGCCCCGCAAGGTCAAGCACGAAGGCGCCAAACGCCCCGTGATTGAAAATCAGCCGGAGACCCTCGCCTATGGCGACGCCAAGTCGGTTAAGTATGTAATAAACTTTAAATAACGAATATAAGTAAATCCGAAAAAATCATGGCTAAAAAAGCGGAAAACACTAATATGGTGGAGCGCTTCGATGAGTTTAAAGAGTATAAACACATCGACAAGACCACAATGATCAGTGTCCTCGAAGAGAGTTTCCGTAAGGAACTCAACAAGATGTTTGGCACCGACGAAAACCTCGACGTCATTATCAACCCCGATAAGGGCGACGTTCAGATTTTCCAGAATCTTGAAGTGGTTGCCGACGGCGAAGTGCAGAACCCGAACATGCAGATTTCGCTCTCCGACGCTCGTGCCGACAATGACCCCGACGCTGAAATCGGCGAGGAGCACACCAAGGAAATTATTTTTGCCGACTTCGGTCGCCGCGCTATCCTCAACCTGCGCCAAACCCTTGTCAGCAAGATTCTTGACCTCCAGAAGGAAGCAATCTACACCAAGTTTAAGGAACTTGAAGGCGAACTGATTACTGCCGAGGTTTATCAGACCTGGAGCAAGGAAATCCTTCTGATGGACGAGGATAAGAACGAACTCCTGCTCCCGAAGACCGAGGCTATTCCCGGCGACTTCTTCCGCAAGGGCGAAATGGTTCGTGCCGTGATTGCAAACGTTGAAAATAAGAATAACAACCCGAAAATCACGGTTAGCCGTATCAGCGAGCAATTTCTCCGCGCCCTCTTTGAACTCGAAGTGCCTGAAATTCACGATGGCCTGATCAATATCCGCGCCGTTGCCCGCATCCCGGGCGAGCGCGCCAAGATTGCCGTTGAAAGTTATGATGACCGCATTGACCCCGTAGGCGCCTGCGTTGGCGTGAAGGGTTCACGCATCCACGGCATCGTGCGCGAACTGCGCAACGAGAATATCGACGTAATTCCCTGGACTTCAAATCCCTCGCTCCTTATTCAGCGCGCGCTCAGCCCCGCTAAAATCAACAATATCCGCCTCGATGAGGAGAGCAAACACGCCGAAGTGTTCCTCGCTCCCGAGGAAGTGAGCCTGGCGATTGGCCGCGGCGGTCAGAACATCAAACTTGCTTCGATGCTCACCGGCTATGAGATTGACGTTTATCGCGAAACCGGCGTTGACGTCGACGATATCTACCTCGACGAGTTCAAGGACGACATTGACGAATGGATCATCGACGCCCTCAAGAATATGGGCCTGACAACCGCGCGTGCGGTCCTCGAAACCCAGCGTGACATCCTGATTGAGAAGGCTGACCTTGAGGCTGAAACCGTTGACCACGTGCTGGAGATTCTCAGCGCCGAGTTTGAAGACGAGGAACTCGACAATACCCGCGAAGCCGAGGCTGAAGCCGAAGCCGCCGAGGCCGACGACGAGGACGAACCCTCAATCTGATTCCCCGCTTAACTTCTCCCCGAGACCATAATCATATTTGTAACTCCTTAATCAATTTATATTATAAGCAGCAGTAAATGGCTAAAGTAAAATTAGGAAAAATTGCAAGCGAACTCAACGTGGGGCTCAACACGGTTGTCGAGTTTTTGCGCAAAAAAGGGATTGAGGTTACCGAAAACCCCAATTCCCGAGTTGATGAACCGGCGTGTGACCTCTTGATTAAGGAGTTTGGCGCGGGAAAGAATATCTCTTTGTCGGCTAAGCCCGCAAGCGCTCCTGTGTCTGAACCTGCGGCGTCTTCTGCCGGCTCGGCCGCTGCAGATGCGCAGCCGAAGGCCCAGAACGGACCTAAGGTGTTGGGCAAGATTGACTTGACTACCGGTCAGCCTATCAAGTCCGAGCCGAAACCGGAGCCCAAGCCCGAGCCTAAGCCCGAACCCAAACCGGAACCCAAGCCCGAGCCCAAGCCGGAACCGAAGGCAGAACCTAAACCCGAGCCCAAGCCGGAACCCAAGCCCGAGCCCAAGCCGGAACCGAAGGCAGAACCCAAGCCCGAGCCGAAACCGGAGCCCAAGCCCGAGCCCAAGCCGGAACCGAAAGTAGAGCCGAAACCCGAGCCGAAACCGGAGCCTAAGCCCGAGCCGAAGGTTGAGGAGAAAGTTGAGGAGAAGCCCGCACCCGCAACATCTGACGAACAGGAGGAGCCTGCTGAGCCGGAGGTATTCCGCCTGCATACGTCTGATGAGTTGCGTGACCGTGCACCCCAATTTAAGGTCCTCGATAAAATTGACCTTTCGGCCCTCAATCAGTCAACCCGCCCCAAAAAGAAGAGCAAGGAAGAGCGTCGTAAAGCCGCAGCCGCCCAGGCCGGCAATGCCGGAGCCAATGGCGACCGCAAAAAGCGCAAACGCATCGGCTCTAACGAGAAGGTTGACCTGACGAAAGAGCAGGGTAGCAATGGCCGCAACGCAAACAACGGCAACGGCAAGCGCAACGAATCGGCAAATAACGGCGGCGGTCGCCGCGGCAACAACAACGGCGGCGGCAACAATAACGACCGCAACCGCAAGCAGCGCGAACGCCAGCAGGCCCAACCCGACGTGAGCGAAGAAGACGTTCAGCGTCAGGTTAAGGAAGTGCTTGCCCGACTGACGTCTAAAGGCTCCAAGGGGCAGAAGACCGGCGCAAAATGGCGTAAGGAAAAGCGCGAGGCAATTGCCAGCCGCGAGCAGGAACGCGCCGAAATGCAGCAGGCCGAGAGCAAGGTTCTCAAACTCACGGAGTTTGTGACCGCCAACGACCTCGCTTCGCTGATGGATGTGCCTATCAACAATGTTATCGCAACGTGTATGCAGATGGGTGTGATGGTCAGCATCAATCAGCGCCTCGATGCAGACACAATCAACCTTGTAGCCGAAGAATTCGGCTTCCAGACCGAATATATCTCAACTGAAGTGAGTGAGGCTGTCACTCAGGAGGAAGACAACGAGGAAGACCTCGTTTCGCGTCCGCCGATTGTGACTGTCATGGGCCACGTTGACCATGGTAAGACCTCGCTGCTTGACTACATCCGCCAGGCCAATGTTATTGCAGGCGAGGCCGGCGGCATCACCCAGCATATCGGTGCTTACAACGTTACCTTGCAGGACGGTCGTCATATCACTTTCCTTGACACTCCCGGCCACGAAGCCTTCACGGCTATGCGTGCCCGCGGCGCAAAGGTGACCGACCTCTGTATCATCATTGTTGCTGCCGACGATGCCGTGATGCCCCAGACCGTTGAGGCTATCAACCATGCCGCCGCTGCAGGTGTTCCTATCGTCTTCGCTATCAACAAGATTGATAAACCTCATGCCAACCCCGACAAGATTAAGGAAGAACTCTCGCAGATGAACTACCTTGTGGAAGACTGGGGTGGCAAATATCAGAGCCAGGAAATTTCGGCCAAGAAGGGTATCGGCGTGGAGGAACTTATGGAATAAGT
>CAYUGU010000001.1:0-75545 GCA_964444345.1 uncultured Bacteroides sp. | reverse complement strand
CCCGCCTCAACCGCGAGTTCATCTCAGCCAAATGCTCTGAATAAACATTCCCCCCTTACCCCTCCCCAACGTCCCGGCCCCCGCCGGGACGTTTTTTTGTCCCCTCAAGTCAAACTATTCAGCCCCGGTAATTTTGACTGATTAACACAATTGCCTCAAATGCTCTTACATTCCAAGTTCCTCAGTTGGGTCCGTCACTCCGACGGACGACTCTTCTTAACGAAGTGAAGAAGAGTAATATCTTCTTATTATTCTTATTATTCTTATTATTCTTAAGTTGTTGTTGGACGATTGTTAAAGGTTTGTTAGAGCCTTGTTAGAGGTTTGTTAGACTCGATTTATAACGATTGACAACTATCAAATATACAGACAGTTATAAGCAAAAGTCGGTTTGTTGGATTTGCGTTGCGCTTGAGGATAACCTCGCCCGATTTTATCAGACGTTTGTTTTGTCAGATGTTTTTTTGGTTTAGTCGGGGAAAAAGCGTAAATTTGCAGACTAAACAAAATATGAGAAGAATTTATGGGCTTTTTTGACAAAATTTTTTCGCGCGAAAAGAAGGAAACCCTCAATAAAGGTCTCGAACAGACCAAGGAGGGCTTCTGGGGCAAACTCAAGCGCACGATTGCCGGCCACAACACGATTGACGATGACTTCCTCGACGAACTGGAGGAGATTTTCATAACCTCCGACGTTGGCGTTGAGACGACAATCAAGATTATCGACCGAATCCGCGACCGTGTGGCCCGCGATAAATATTTCGGCACGGACGAACTCCACCGGATGCTCCGCGAGGAGATTGCCGCAATGCTTGCCGAACACGATCGAGTTGGCGCTCCCGGACCCGACGAGGACTTCCGCCTGCCGGCCGACGTGCGCCGCCCTTACGTAATTATGGTTGTCGGAGTCAACGGCGTAGGCAAGACCACGACCATAGGCAAACTCGCCAATCTGTTTAAGAACGCCGGCAACAAAGTTGTTATCGGTGCGGCCGATACTTTCCGCGCCGCCGCCACAGAACAACTCGAAACCTGGGCCGAACGCGCCGGAGTGAATATTGTCAAGCAGAAACTTGGCGCCGACCCTGCCGCCGTAGCGTTCGACACGCTGCAGAGCGCCGTGGCTCAGGGTGCCGACATAGTCATTATCGACACCGCCGGGCGCCTCCACAACAAGAAGCCGCTGATGGAAGAACTGAGCAAGATTCGCCGCGTAATGGACAAACTCGTACCCGGCGCGCCGGACGATGTCCTCCTGGTGCTCGACGGCTCCACGGGCCAGAACGCCTTTGAGCAGGCTCGCCAATTCTCGGAAGCCACAACGGTTACGTCGCTCGCCGTCACCAAACTTGACGGCACGGCCAAGGGCGGAGTGGTTATCGGCATCAGTGACCAGATGCGCATCCCCGTGAAATACATCGGCCTGGGCGAAGGCATCAACGACCTGCAGGTCTTCAACAAAGAACAGTTTGTCGACTCCCTCTTTAATGAAAAAGCGTAACGTAAATATCGTCTCCCTCGGGTGCTCAAAAAACCTTGTTGACACTGAAAGGCTCCTGGCTATGTTGCGCCGCAGCGGCATCGACGCCGAGGTGAGCGACGAAGTGACCCGCCCGGCGGAAACCGTGGTTATCAATACCTGCGGCTTCATCGGCGACGCAAAGGAAGAGTCGGTCAACACAATTCTGGAGGCCGCCGAGGCGAAAGCCGACGGGGTGGTTGACCGCATTATGGTAATGGGCTGTCTGAGCGAGCGTTACAAACAGGAACTCCCCGAGGAACTCCCGGAAGTAGACGTGTGGAAAGGGAAGTTCGACTGGCCCGGAATTGTCAGCGAAATCAGCGGCAAGCATCCCGGCGCAAGCGCCTATGACCGCATCATCACCACGCCGCGCCACCATGCCTACCTAAAGATTGCCGAGGGCTGTAACCGCTTCTGCGCCTTCTGTGCCATTCCGCTGATTACGGGCCGCTACCGGTCGAGAACTCCGGAAGAGATTGAAGCGGAAGTCAGGATGCTCGTGGGCCGCGGAGTGAAGGAGTTCAACGTGATAGCCCAGGACCTGACCTCCTATGGCCGCGACCTGCCGCAAAAAGTTCTGCTGCCAGAACTCGTTGACCGCCTCAGCGATATTGAAGGAGTCGAATGGCTCAGGCTTCATTATGCCTACCCCGCCGACTTCCCTATGGAGGTGATGGAGGTGATGGCCCGCAAGCCTAATGTCTGCAACTATCTCGACATTGCCCTGCAGCACATATCGGACAAAGTGCTCGAAAATATGCGCCGCCATATCGACGGAAAGCGCACCCGCGAACTGATTGCCGAAATGCGCGCGAAAGTGCCGGGACTGCATCTGCGCACGACTCTGATGACCGGCTTTCCGGGCGAGGGCGACGCGGAGTTTGCCGAACTCGTCGACTTCGTGAAGGAGACGCGCTTCGAGCGTATGGGCGCCTTTGCCTACTGTGAGGAAGACGACACCTTCGCGGCAAAAAATCTGCGCGACGCCACTCCCGAAGAAGTAAAGCAGGCGCGCCTCGACGCCCTGATGTCAGCCCAGGAGGAGATTTCGCTGCAGATTCAGGAGGAGAAAATCGGACGCACGCTCCGCGTAATGGTTGACCGCGAGGAGCCGGACTTCTACGTCGGACGCACTGAGTGGGACTCGCCCGAAGTAGACCCCGAAGTGCTCATAAAGAAAGACAAAACGCTGAGCGTCGGCGACTTTGCCGACGTCACTATCGAGGAGGCTATGCCCTTCGAACTCATTGGCCGCCCGGAGTGAGAATACACCTTTTTAATCCCGAAAACGACCTCGCGCTGGCAGCCGGGACGGCTTCGTTCACGCCGACGGCCGCCGTCAGGCGCTTCAAGGAGGCGCTTGCGCAACTGCCCCGCTGGTATGCCGACGAGGGCGACCTTATTCTGACGCTCGGGATGAAGATTTCCGCCCCGGCCGACGCCAAGCCCGCCCCCTGGGGCTGGAGCGCCAACGCCGCATTCCAGTTCAAGAAGGCAGGAGTTGACGGACCTTTTCCCGACATTGAAATTATCCGACGGTTGAGCCACCGACGCACGGCCCTCAACCTCTATCGCGAACTCCGCGACAAAGGGTCGCTCCCCTATCCTCTCCCTCCGGAGCCGAAGGAGATTACGGATGTCAACGACCTGACCTCGACCGACATAATGCTGAAATCGCCCTGGAGTTGCTCGGGGCGCGGCGTGGTCGACTGCTCGAAAATGACCCTCGAAAACGTCCGCAAAATCGCCGCCGGGGTTATCAGGCGCCAAGGCTCCGTTATGGCCGAGCCGCGACTGGCCAAACGCAAGGACTTTGCCCTCCTTTTCGAAACTTCGGGAGGCGACACCATATTTAAAGGCGTCTCCTCCTTCTTCACCGCCGCGACGGCCACGGCCTATGGCGGCAATCTCTGCGCCCCGCAGGATGAATTGCGTCAAGGCCTTGACGCGCCTTATCTTAACGAAACAATCGAGGCGGTAAGGAGCGCGCTGACGCGACTTATCGCCCCCCGTTATGACGGCCCGCTCGGCGTCGATATGATAACCTACGGGCCTGATAATCTGATTTGTCCGACGATTGAAGTAAACCTGCGGCGAACAATGGGATTCGTGGCCCTCGCGCTCTTTGAGCGGCTTGGTCGCGGAGTTTTCCGCATCGCCCCGGGGCCCTCGGCCGACGGCCTCCAACTGATTGACCCTAATCCATATTTCTCTGCCACATTCAAAGCCCTCTGACCATGAAAAAAATGTCTCTTATCGCCCTTATCGGTTTGATTCTACCGCTTGCCGCAGGCGCTAAAACGCTGAAAATCAACGTTGCGCAATGCAGCGGCGACAAACTGCAAAAGACCATTACCTCGCGCCTGAGCAAAAAGCAACCGGGCGACACGCTGATTGTCAATCTCACCGGAAAAACCTATAACTTCACTCCCCGCAAGGCCCTTCAGCGCGAACTTTATATAAGCAACCACGACCAGGACAACCCGAAGTCGGTAGGCCTGATGCTCGAAAATGCCTCTGACCTAATCATAGTTGGCAACGGCGCGGAATTTCTTTTCAGCGGACGTATGCTCCCGATTGCCGCCGTCGGTTGCAGCAACCTGACGATTGAAGGAATCAGCATCGACTTCACGAAACCGCATATCACTCAAATAGTTATCGACGAAAACCGCGACGGCAATATCATCTATCGCCCCGAGCCGTGGGTCGACTTTGAGGTTCTCGACAGCGTCTTCATCGCCAAGGGCGACGGCTGGGAACTGACGCCCAACTCCGGCATCGCCTTCGAGGAAGGCAGCCGACACCTGGTCTATCGGTCGAGCGACATCGGCGTTGCGACGCGCGGCGTCAGCCAACTGCCCGACGGACGCATCGCGGCAAAATGGAACAACCCGAAACTGATTCCCGGAACACGCGTGGCAATGCGAGGCTGGGGCCGACCGACGCCCGGAATTTTGCTTGACAAATGTCACGACGTCAGCCTTACAGACGTTAAAGTCCATTACGCCGAGGGCATGGGCCTGCTCGCGCAAAACACTGAAAATATTACCCTTAGCCGCTTCGGAGTCTGCCTGCGAGGCGAAAATGATCCGCGATATTTCACCACTCAGGCCGACGCCACCCACTTCTCGTCATGCTACGGCAAAATCACGAGCAACGACGGCCTCTACGAAGGGATGATGGACGATGCAATAAACGTTCACGGCACCTATCTTAAGATTCAGGAAGTTGTTGATTCAACGACGGTTATTGCGAAATATATGCACCGCCAGACCTACGGCTTCGAATGGGGCGCTCCGGGCGACTCAATTCAGATTATCAAGCCGAAAACAATGGAAATCGGTGCGTGCGGCGCAACGGTCGCCTCAATCGAAACGCTGAATCCCAAGGAGTTCAGAATAGTGTTTGACCGCCCGCTTGAACTCGCTGCAGGTCAGGGAATTGAAAACCTCACGCGCACTCCCGAAGTAGAGTTCCGGCGTAACACCATACGCAATAATCGCGCCCGCGGAGCCCTCTTCTCCACACCGCGCAAAACCGTCTGTGCCGACAATCTTTTTGACCATACATCCGGCTCGGCCATCCTTCTTTGCGGTGACTGCAACGGCTGGTTTGAAACCGGCGCCTGCCGCGACGTGACCATTACGGGCAACCGCTTTATCAACGCCCTGACGTCGCTCTTCCAGTTCACCAACGCCGTAATATCCATCTATCCTGAGATTCCCGACTTGGAAAATCAACAGCAATATTTCCATTCGGGCATAAAGATTACCGACAACCTGTTTGAGACGTTTGACAATCCGCTGCTCTACGCCAAGAGCGTCAACGGCCTGATTTTCCTGAACAATACCGTCAAGAAAAACAGCGACTATCCGGCATTCCACCCCCAGCAGGCCCCCATCAAACTCGAACGCGTCAACAACGCCCAAATCCAATAAAACCATAAACCCTAAACACTAAACCATAAACCATAAACCCTAAACCATAAACAATAAACACTAAACCATAAACCCTAAACCATAAACCCTAAACAATAAACCCTAAACAATAACCCATCAACCAACTATGAAAAAATGTCCCTACTGCGCCGAACAGATTCAAGATGACGCAATCGTTTGCCGCTACTGCGGAAACACCCAACCCACGGCCACTCCCCCGCCCTTCAACAGTTATAACCACTACCCCACCGACAATGCGTTTGACGCCTCGGGTCCCGAAGGAAAAAGCCGCGGAGTATGCGCACTGCTGGCAATACTTCTCGGCTACTTTGGAGTTCAATATTTCTACTTGGGCAAGACCGGCGCAGGCATCCTGAGCCTCTTCCTCGGCCTCTTCTCCTGCGGCATCTGGTCCGTTATAACATTGATTCAGGGCATACTGATGTTCGCGATGACCAACGAGCAGTTTGAATACAAATACGTCCGCAACCCCTCGTTCATGCCCCTGTTCTAACCGAGCAGGAGCCGCCGCTCTTCGTCGACCGTAATTGGCGAAGAGTGGCCCTAAAGCAGATCGCCCACGAAAGCCACGCCCTCATTTTTCACTTTTAATTTTTCATTTTTAATTTCCGATAGAGTGCGTGGATCGGGAGGCCCATAACGTTATAGTAGGAGCCTTTGAGGCCCTTGACGGCGGCGGCTCCGATCCACTCCTGGATTCCGTAGGCTCCGGCCTTGTCGAGGGGTTTGAAGTTATCTACATAATAGTCAATTTCCGCGTCGGTCAACGGGTCGAAAATCACTTCGGTGGTTTCCGAGAAGGTTTCAAGGGGCTCGCCCGCGCGGCCTATGCTGACGCCGGTCACGACCCTATGGGTGCGCCCGGAAAGGCGGTGCAGAATCCTCTTGGCGTCGGCTGCATCCCTCGGTTTGCCAATTACCTCATCGTCGAGAATCACTACGGTATCAGCAGTAATCAGCACCTCATCTTGCTTGAGGTCAGCGAGGTAAGGAGCCGCCTTAATCCGCGAGAGAAGAACCGGGACCTCGTCGGCCGGAGTGCCCTCAGGGACAATCTCGTCAACCGATTTTGAAGTGTCAACACGGCAATCGACGCCAAGCATCGAAAGGAGTTCGCGGCGGCGCGGAGAGCCGCTTGCAAGGATATATTTTTTGTCGGTTACCATCCGTAGGCAGTTTTTTCGTGAAGCCATTCGCCCTGTGCGCGCATGGTCTGTTCAATCAGTTCGCGGGCCACTCCCATTCCGCCACACAGGGGCGAGACATAGCGGGCATTAGCCTTGGCGTCAACCGCGGCGTCGGCGGGAGCAATCGCGAGGCCCACGGCGCGGAGACAAGGAATATCGGGAACATCATCGCCTACATAGGCAATCTGCTCCATAGTCAGGCCCGATTCGGCGGCCCAGCGCTCCAGAACCGGGAGTTTATCGGCCACGCGCATAAAGACATCGCCGATTCCGAGGAGTTCAAACCGACGGCGCACGGTTTCGGAGTCGGCGCCTGAAATTATTGCAATCCGATAGCCATGCTTACGGGCCAACTGCATCGCATAACCGTCTTTCACGTTTGCCATACGGGCAGGATTTCCGTCGAGCCCCACGGGGACTACGTTGGGCGACAGGACACCGTCAACGTCGAAGACGAAGGCGCGGATAAGGCTCAGGTCGTAGGGGATTGTACTCATATTTCAAGGTCGGGATGAAAGCGGTTCAAAATGTTGCGCGACAGCAGTTTGTAAACCTCGGCCGTCTCAGGGTCGAGGGCCGAAAGATGCTTGCGGATAGTTCCGACGTCGCCTCGGCGCGCCGGTCCGGTCAGGGCCTTGTCGGGCGAGCCGCTGAGAGCACGTTCGAGGGTTAACTCCATGAGGGGCTGCAACATACGGAAGTCGAGGCCGGCCTCGTTCATTACCCTTTCGCTGAGGCTCCAGAGATACATCGCCATATTGCAGCAGAGGACTGCGGCGGCGTGGGCCCGGCGGCGGCTCAGGGAGTCAAGCGGGGCCACCTTGGGCGAAAGCATCCGGCCGAGGCGCTCAATCTGCGGGTCCTCTCCCTCTATAAAAATTGGCAGGTTCTCCCAGTCGGGGTTATTCCCTTTCAGCATTGTCTGCAGCGGATAGAGAACTCCGCGGCGGGGAAACTTAGCGGCGGGAAACACGTCGAGCCCCACGGAGCCGGAGGTATGAAGCCAGAGGGTCGAGGGCGCTTCGGGCAGACGTTCAACGAATCCGGAAATGGCATCATCGGTAATGGCGATGATGACCACGTCGGCCTCCGAGGGGTCGAACTCAGCCATATTGCCCGTCGACGGAGAGAAAACCCTGACGGATTCAACGCCTTCGGACTCAAACTTCTTGGCAAAATTGGAGCCAACGTTTCCGGCGCCGACAATGCTTATCTTCATCAGAACTTACCGATATGAACGCGTTCCCAAAGGAGTTTTTCGAGGTTTTGCGGCTTGCGCTCCTCGTCGGGATAGCCAAGGGTTACGAAGCAGAGGGGCATCACCTGCTCGGGGATTTCGAGCAGTTCGCTGACCATATCTTCGGCGGGAGTCCCGTCTTCGGCAAAACGGCCGTTAATCTCAATCCAGCAGGAACCGAGGCCGAGGTCGCGGGCCTGGAGCATCATATTCGAGGCTGCAATCGAGCCGTCTTCAACCCAAGTTTCGGTTGCGGTAGTGTCGACGCAGACAACTATTGCCAACTTTGCGCTCGCCACGGAACTTGCGCCGTAGCCCTTGCAGTGGCTCAGGCGTTCAAGCATTTCGGGGTCGTCAACGGCAATGAAGTGCCAGGCGCGCGAGTTCTTGCCGGTGGGCGAAAGCAGGGCAGCCTCAAATATTTTCTTGACATCCTCAGCGGGAATATCTTGGTCGGTATACTTGCGGATGCTGCGGCGGTTGATCAGCAGGTCTTGAAAATTTTCCATATCAGATTTTGACAGTAAGAATTAAACGTTGATAGAACATAAACTCGCTGCGGGCAACGTGAAAATCAAGCGAAGCGTGGAGCGAAACTATATCACGATAACCGCAGAGGAGTCCGGAGAGTTCGGTGCGGTTATAGACTTTGGAGGCATAGTAAGGCTCGCCCTCGTTAAGCAGGTTGCTGAATCGGGCATAGAGGGGAAAGAGCGGTTTGTCGGTCACGCTCAGGACATTACTGAGGCGCAAGCGCCACCATTCGGCTTCGAGCGAGGCGCGGACGCCCGCGGAGGTTATCCAGTTCATATTCTCACGATTGCGGGTAAGTGAGGCAATCGGCCCGACCTTAAAATTCAGCGCCTTAAATCTCGCCTTGGGGGAGATGAGCGGCATAAAGTCCACGCCCACGTAGGGGTTGAGGATAATATTATCTACAACGAACTGGTTTTCAGCATTTTTTGCCTTTGCCAGATGGTTCAGCATCCCGACGCCGCCCACCTGGAGCAGTCGGCGCTGCCAGCGGCCTTGGCCAATCAGGGCAAACGCCTCGCGGCGGGTATGGGACTGCATTCCGCGCCAGTCGCACACGGCCTCGAAGAAGCCCTCGCGCCCGACATACTGAATCATTGCTCCGCGCAGGTTATGCTGGAAATAGCGGGTAGAGTCGCTGACGAGATACTCGGGCATCGGCTCAATCAATTGAGTGCGGGGGAACATTCCGAAACTGGCGCGCACGCGTTCGCCCTGATAGCGGTAATAGGCTGTAGGCGAGACTCTTTTGCCGTCCCATTCGCAACCTATTGGCTGGGTCCAGACGGCGCCGACCATCACGCGATGACGCCCGCTGTCGACGCTCAGTCCTATTTCGGGAGCGACGCGCGTCAGGAAGTAAGTTTTGGCGGGAGTATAGGCGCCTTTACCCTCGCGGTTATCGAAAATAGCCTTGAACTCGCCGCCATATTCGAACCGGAACTTTTCGGCATGGCCCTGAGCAAACCCGCAGATGAGAAGGGCAGAGACGAAGAAGCGGCGGTCGAGACGGGTGGCAATTGCATAAAACATCAAGGCGATAGCGGCGCCAAGGAGAGCGCCGGCAAGCACGTCCGACGGATAGTGGACGGCCATATAAACTCTTGACATACAAATTACAAAAGCCCAAATGAACAAAGCGCACGACGCCCGTCGGTTTTTAAACAGAAGAGCCATAAAAGTGGCCAAGGCAAAAGTGTTTGACGCATGGCAGGAAGGGAAACTGAACGAGCGGGGAACGCCGTGAACAATCCTGAGGGCCTCGCTCAACGGATTGTCGGGGCTAAGAGGTCGAAGGCGCCCGACGTAGGGGCGGATAGCGGAGGCGCTGACCCAGTCGGAGAGGCCGACGGCAGCCCCGCAGAAAGCGAGCATAAAGAGGCCGCGCTTCCAGCCGAGTTTGCGAATGGCAAAATAGGCCAGAACCAGATAGAGCGGAATCCAGATAAAGCGGTCCGAAATCAAAACCATTAAATCATCAACCCACGCCGGATAGTCGCCGTTGATTAACAAAAGGATTTTTTCGTCGATTGAGTGCATAGGGAGGGTCAGCGCTGTTCCGCTTCGATAATTCTATTTGACAGGGATTTAAGTCGCTCGCGCGAGGTAATCAGATTATTTTCAGCCCGCAGGATGCGCGCCGCGGCGTCTTTGCTGTTCGGATTATAGTTGGCCCTCATTTTTTCAAGGGCCTGAACCTCGGACTCATAGTCGGCGAGGGAGTCGACATAGTCCTCCATCAGGCGGCGTGCGCGGTCAGAGCGGAAGTCGTCCCAGCGGGTCAGGACGCGCCCGTCGGGGAGCACAAACTCGAAGTCGGGGGTATTGTCGGCCATTCCGGCTCCCGGCTCAATTGAGTTAATGCGGTCGAGGAGCGGGCGGTAATCCTTATCGGTCTGCGAGAGGGCGATGTCGGCCAGACGGGCGCGGGCGCTCAGGTTCGGGTCGTCAACATCAACATTCACGCGGCTTTCGGAGGGCACGAAGATATAGACCGTCACGTCGCCGCCGGGCGAGTTGCGATCGGACGCAAACCAGCCGGCTCCGGTCTCCTCATCGATTGCCAGGAGGAAGTCATCGTAGGGCGAATTATAGGGCATCCCCAAGTTTTGCGGCGCGGGAAACTCCTCGCCATTTCGACGGCTAACGTAGATGTCGTAGCCGCCGAGCGAGTCGTCGCCCTCGGTTGCATAATAGAGCGTGATTCCGTCGGGCATCAGGAAGGGATAGTTGGCCGAACCGCCGCTATTGAGCGACTCCGAGAGCGGTTGGGAGGCTTCCCAGGTCCCGTCGGTCAACTTATGGCTTTCGGCGAGCCCGGAATCAGTTGCCCAAATCATCACGGAGCCGTTTTCAGACATATAGACGGTCGAGGCGGGCTCGGCTTTAAATTCGCTGCCCAGGTCAGCCGGGCTCAGGATATAACCGGCAGCGGGGCTAAGGCGATAGGCGGCGAAAAAGTCGTCGCGACCAACTGTCAGCGAGTCAATTACCTCAATAGCATCGACGCGCTGCATCATTGACGCCATGCGGTCGGCACACGCCTCAAGCGCATCAACCTCCGCCTCCTCGTCGAGATTGCGGATTGTGCGCAACTTGGCAATCAAATCGGAGGCACGGTCGGGGTCATAATCATCAATTGCCTGCCGGGTCTGCTCAATCAGTTCGGAGGCGTTCAAGGCCGGCTGACGCTTCTTCTTGGCGGCGAAAGCCAGGGCCGGAAGCGCGAGGATTATCGTGAATATGAGAGTTTTTCTTATCATGGCAACAGTCAGTTAGAGGATAATTTGCGCCATCTGTCCAACAGGGCGGTCATATCGGCGGGGAGAGGCGCAGTGAAAAACATTTCTTCTCCGGTCTTCGGGTGGCGGAATCCGAGGGTCATTGCGTGGAGAGCCTGCCGGGGGCAGGTTTCAAAACATCCGGCAATAAAACGCTTATAGGTTGAGGAGGGTACGCCGCGAAGGACCTGATCGCCACCATAGCGGGCATCGTTGAAAAGCGGGTGACCGATATGGCGCATATGGACACGAATCTGATGGGTTCTTCCGGTTTCAAGCACGCACTTGACGAGGGAGACATGGGTGAAGGTCTCGACTGTCTCATAGTGGGTTACGGCATGCTTTCCGGTGGGGTCATCGGCGGGGAGCACAGCCATTTGGAGGCGGTCCTTCGGGTTCCGGCCAATGTTGCCCTCAATCCTACCGTCAGCCGGGTCGGGTTGTCCCCATACGAGGGCGCGATATTCGCGCTTGGTGGTCTTATCAAAAAATTGTTTGCCGAGGTCGGTCTTCGCCTCGGGAGTCTTGGCGATTACGAGGAGCCCGGAGGTATCTTTATCGATGCGGTGAACAAGGCCGAGGCGGGGGTCGTTGACGTCATAGTTCTCGTCGTTGCGGAAATGCCAGGCGAGGGCGTTCACGAGTGTGCCGGTATAGTTTCCGTGGCCGGGATGAACGACCAGGCCCGCGGGCTTATTGACAACCATCACCGTATCGTCCTCATAGACAACGTCTAAGGGAATATCTTCGGCAATAATTTCATTTTCATAGCGGGGTCGGTCCATCACAATCTGAACCACGTCGAGCGGCTTGACGCGATAGTTGCTCTTTACGGGCGTCCCGTTGACGATTATGCATCCGGCCTCGGCGGCTTGCTGGATACGGTTGCGCGAGGCGTTTTGCATCCTGAGCACCAAGAACTTATCTACGCGCAGGAGTTCCTGACCGCGGTCGGCTACGAAACGAAAATGCTCGTAGAGCGGATTTCCGTCGGCATCGGTCAGTCCGGGGAGTTCAAGTTCGTCAACCTCAGGGTCATTCATAATAGTCGGCAGTCTGATTTTCGTCGGTCCACTCGGATTCCTCAATAGCCTCAATCGAGTCATTTAAAGCGGAATAGGCATCAAAGCCCTCGCCTACCTCAATAATGATAGAACTGCCGAGCGACACGGTGGTACCGGCACGCAGGGGAACGCCCATAGACTTGATTGAGAGCACAAGGTCGCGATAGTCGGAGGGCACGCGCACTTCGCGAATATCGGTGAAGCCAAGCGTCTGGAGTGTAGCGCGGGCCTGACGCACGGAAGTGCCGACAAGGTCGGGGAGCGTCACCTTCTTGGTTTCATAAGCGTTGATAGTCAGGTAGACCGTGCGCCCCGGCTTCACCTTATTGCCGGGCGGGGGCACCTGCTCGACGACCGACCCGGGGGCGCCGTGGGAGCCATAGACGGAGTCGACAACTTCCGTCAGGAGGTTACATCCCTTGAGGGTCTGCTCGGCTTCGGGGACCGAGAGGGTTCGAACGTCAGGAACGACCTGAACCGCTCCGTGAGCAGTCCAAATATTAAGGCCCCACATTGCGAGGCATATCAACACGATTCCGACGATAAACATCGCCAGAAGGTTGGCAGTCAGAGGATAACGCTTAAAGAAATTCATATCCGCGGATTTAATTGCACAAAGTTACAAATTTCCCACCAAATATGCAAACTCTTCGGCCTTACTGTTTGACTTGGATATTGGGGTTGACGGCGAGGAGAGCGCGGATGAACTCGTCGGGGCGGACAGGGGAAATTATCAGGGGCATAACGCTGCGGAGAATGCCGCGGTCGGTAAACTTGATTGCAAGGCGGGCGGAGAGGGAAGTTGCGGGCGACGAGAGGACGCTCTTTGTGGGCTCTATCGAGGCTATTTTCTCTATCGGATATTCGCGGGGAATGAAAAACGTGTAAACCAGAAGTTTATCGCCCTTGATTCCATAGGAAATTCCGAGGAGGGTCACCAGAACGAAGACGAACATAACGGCGCAGATAACCATAGACCAAACTGACGTATCCTCACCAAAGAAGGCGATGCTGCAGCAAATGCCCGTCACGGCGACAATAAACCATGTCGAAGCGTCCCAAACCGACGCGAACTTAATAATCTTCTCCATAAAACCATATATTTTATGCCTACAAAGATAGCAAAATTTCGAAATTTAAGCAATTTTAAAACAACAAATTTGGAGGTTTCAAAAATTATTGCCAATTTTGCGGTGTGGTACGGCATCGAATCAGAATACATATGTAAGTTTAGAGAAACTTGATTGCATAATTTCCCACAATCAATGACTATTAAACGACAGCCAATGCTATGCCCTGACGGCAAGTAATACAGTCAAAAATGAGATCATTGAAAATTGTGGATTTTTTTATTCATTCTCTAACTTACATAAAATATGAAAAACTTTTCTAACTTCACCTCTCCCCTCTCCCTGCAGTCAATCGAAGCCAAGGCCCTCAAGGCAGCCAAGGCCTCGGCAGTATCCAAAATCCTCTCCAAGAGCCCCGCAACGCCTGCGGTTCCGAGGGCTCGACGCAAACCGAAAGCGGAAAAGAAACTCAGCGAAATGGAGCGCGATGTCCGCTCAATCATCGACGTCATCAAGCGTAGCGCAGGCAATGGGCGCAGTGTAACTGTGGAATATCCGCACAAGAAGGGCTCGGCACACCTTAGCGTAAGTATTGAAAATCTCAATGACCAAAAGGAAGAGATCAGATATGTATTCTATCCGAGCGCAATCGACTCCACTCGCCTGGGGTCGGTTGCAATCTACTGCAAAGATGCCGCCGAGCGTCAGATTGTGTTGTCGAAAATGGGAACCTTCTTTGGCTTCAGGATTCTACGAGCCAAACTTGAATTGGGTCGCAGACCCTTTGTGGATGTCACGCTCCGGTCGTGACATCCACAAAATCAAAAAACACTCCCTTACAGAAGGGGGCGGCGGCGATGACGCCGCCTTTCCCTTATTTTTTATTTAGGAGGGGAGTGGGGTCGACGGGGCGGTTGTAGCGGCGGATTTCGAAGTGGAGATGAGGGCCGGTGGAGTTGCCGGAGGTGCCTCCGAGTCCGATGATATCGCCTGAGAGGACGCGATCGCCGGGCTTGGCCAGAGGGCATTGAAGGTGGGCATAGCGTGACTGGACCCCGTCGGGATGGCTAACGATAACGAAATAGCCGTAGCCCCCTTTTTCGTAGCCTACCCTTTCGACCGTCCCGTTGAAGGCACACCCGATGGAGTCACCGCGACAGAGGGAGATGTCTACCCCCTTGTGCATGCGCTTGCCGCTGTTTCGAAGTCCGAAACGGGAGGTGATTTTTCCACGGACGGGATGATGAAACTGGGCCAGGAGATGGTCCGGCAGCCCATGGATATAGATTCGGTCGTCGACAGCGCGCGGAGGGGCATAGTCGGCACTCGTCCCGTTCGTATAATAGTCGGTATCTTCATAGACCGACGATAGATAGTCGAGCGCACCGAGACTGAACGGCTCAGGTTCGCCAGGGTCGGCCGAAAGCGTCTCCACAAGGCTCAGAATAGTAATCAAGGCGGAATCGGCCTCGGCCTCCGATTGAGCAAAAGCCCCAAACGCGAAGACCGGGGCCAATATTGTCAACAGGAGCGAGCGGCGATTCATTCTTCGGGCTTCTTTTCCTCTTTGCGTGACTGAATCAGGGGCTGGAGGAAGAGCAGCCAGAGCGCATAGCCCACGACGGCAACGAAGGCACAGCCAATGGTAATCATCGCCTTGCGGGGACTCTCGGGGAAGTTGGGCACGGTTGCGGGCACCACGACTACATAAACGGGAGTATGCTCCTGGACCACGGCCTTTGCGCGCTGAACATGTTGAGCGGTCTGATTATAGAGCGTGAAGGCAAGTTGGGCCTCGTTTTCGAGACGGTCGCGGGCAATTCGTGCCGACTGGGTTGCGAGGCCTTGGTTGCGGTCGCTATAGTCGGCGAGTTTTTGCTGCGCGCGATAATATTCCTGACGGGCTTCGGCGTTGATTTCCTCGGCATATTCGAGGTCTTTGCGCGCCTTGTTGGTTCGATAGTCGGTTATATAACTCTGCAGGCGGCTGACCACCGTATCAGTCAGCATGGCGGCCACGAGCGGGTCCTGCATCTTGACGTCGATTTCGACCAACGAGGTTTTGGAGTCGACGGCGGCCGAGACGCGGGCGGAGATAAGAGCGACCAATTGGGCCTCCTGCTTGGTGAGGCGGAAATTGTCGATCATATGACCCTCATCGACAGCATCAGACGGCGACAATGCCGCAATCAACTTGCGGGGAAGGGCGAAAATCTTGCTCCACCAGGGCGAAGAAATGTCGTCGGTCATATACTGTTTGAGCGGCATCTTCTGCCCCTCTTCGGTCTCGACTTCAACGTCGAAAAGTCCGGTGATGAACGGCACGGACGACACAATATCGGGGTAAAGCATCGGGTAGACGGCATCGGAGCCGGGGGTTCCGGCGCCAATTCCGGCCATGGAGGCAAGAACGCTGAGGCCGCCGGTGCGACCGCCGCCTTCATCGACCTCGGGGGCCAGTTTGGCCGACGCGGAATATTCGGGCGGAATACTGAAGGCAATCACGAGGCCAACAACGGCGCCGATGAAGCCCCAATAGAGGAGTCGGCGGCGCTTCTCCCATAATTTAGAGGCCAATTCGAGCAGGTCAATTTCCTGATCGTCGTCTTGGGTCAAAACAGGTTCATGATTCTCAGCCATGGGATTAACGTCTAAAGAGGTTAGTAATTGTAGCCGCCATAGTTGCTACAGAGGAGAAACTCGTCACCATACTCAAGACCTTTGTCCAGTCCGTTCCGGCGCTTTGAGGCTTGGAGGGGACGATAATCTGGCAGCCGGGTTCTATGACGGAGTTGCGCTTGGCGCGGGCAACCGTTCCGTTCTGATAGACAATGAAGGCTTTGCCTTTGCGTGCGCGCTGGCCGTAGCCTCCGGCCTGGTCGATATAGTAGGAGAGTTTTTTGCCCGGCTCGTAGACAACGGCGTTGGGGAACATAACGTCGCCGGCAATCTTCACGATGCTTTGCTCCTGAGGGATGAAGATTTCGTCGCCGGGCTGGAGGACAATGTCGAAAGAACTGCCGGGATTGGCCAACGCTTTCTCAAGGTTGATACCTACATTGTAGGTTTTAGAAATCTGAATCTGGTCGAGGGCAATCGAGTCGCCCATAGACATCTGACTGTTGGCACGGGCAAGACGCACGGCTTCCTGCTTGGCGGCGAGTTCGTCGTCGGAAAGGAGGCGGGTCATATGGGCGCCGCGGATGTAAGCCCCCTCAAGGATACCGCCGGCGCGGGCAATCACTTCGCTGATGCGCTCATTGCGTTTCTGAATTACGTATTCGCCGTCGAAAAGCACTTCGCCATTGATTTTTACAAAACGCTGAGGCTCATAGCCGGGGCTTGAACGGACAACCACTTCGTCGAACGGCTGGAGGAGGAATCCGGCTCCGGAGCCTAAGGTCAGGCCGTTTTCAATCGAGATAGAGAAGACCTGCGAGAGTTGCTGGGTCTGCTTTACGGCCGTCGGGTCAACGATTCGTCGGGCCACGTCGACACGGGCCGTCGAGGCGCCTTCGAGGAGGCCGCCGGCGCTCAAAATAAGGTCTTCGAGCGTCATTCCGCTTGCGTAAGGGTAAACGCCCTGGTTAGCCACAAGGCCGCGGATTGAGATATCGCCCTGTTGAGAGACGGCATCGACCGAGGAAACTATCAGGACATCGTTGCGCTTCAAGGGAATATCGGCAATCTTTCCGGCCAACAAGGCGTCAAGATTGACGGGAATCACCTGTGGGCGCAAATCGTCGCCCTCGCGATAAAGGAGGGCGCGGCCGGTGTAGGCGTCTTCCGTAAGGCCCGCACCCTTTTTGATTAGTTGGCCAACGGTTGATACCTGATTGTCAATTGCATAAAGGCCGGGGCGGAAAACGGAGCCTCTCAGTTCAACCTTATTGGCAACGCGGTTGAGAATGGTTCCGACGGTCAGGACGTCGCCATCCTTAAGAGTATAGGTGGGGAACTCGCTCTGCGATATGTTGACGAGTTCGTTTTCGGTGCCCGACTGGCGCGAGAGGGAAATCATATCGGCGTAGGCCTCGGAAGTGAATCCGCCGGCATACTTAATCACGTCCTTGACGGTTTCGCCCGGCTTCATCTCGTAGTACATCGGGCGGCGGACATTGCCCTCGACGTTCACCAAAGTACCATAGGGGGGAACGATAATCACGTCGCCTTCTTCAAGACGTATATTGCCGTTGGTTTTTCCCTCAAAGAGATACTCATAGATGTCGATTCCGGCAACTTTGCGGCCGTTGCGAAGCACCTGAAGGTTACGCATAGAGCCGATGTCATTGATGCCGCCGGCGCGATATAGGGCATGGAAAACCGTGGAGAAGGGCGACAGCATATAAGTTCCGGGGGTTGCGACCTCGCCCATCAGGTTAACCTGAATGGTGCGGACCTGGCCGAGAGTAACCTGAATGTCGGTCTCGGAGTCGCTCACTCCGGCGTATTTCTGGGAGAAGGATTTGCGAATATGTTTCGCTGCATCGTTGATTGTAAGGCCGTTAAGGTAAACGGGGCCGAGTTGGGAAATCATGATGCTACCTTCGGGGGAGATTACCTGGCGGATATGGTCTTCGGAGGCGCCCCAAATGTCGATAACCACTTCGTCGCCGGGCCCGAGACGATAGTTCTGGGGAGTTGCAAGATTCTCGCTCGGCTCGAATGTCAGCGAACTGGAGTTGAAGACGTTATGGCCGTAAATCTTGCGGGCCTCGGACTCTTCGAGGGCCGGGGTCGGGGCTTCTTCGGCCACGATGATTGTCTCGCCGGCGTCGGTCAGGACCGTATGGCTTCGGCGCGGGGTAGCGGCAGGCATAGTGACGGCGTTATCGTCCTCGCCCGTGCGCTCCTTATATTGCATCTTGATTCGCTTGGCCTGCTCGGGAGTCACTCCTCGGGCCATGAGTTCTTTACCAATCTGCTGCTCGGTCTTTCCTGCAGCGGTCTGCTGTTTGATAAAATCTATAACCTCCTTGTCCGTCATTGCCATCGCCGACAATGAGCAAACCGTCAGGAGGGATAGAACTATGTTTCTCAATTTCATCTATGATGATAAATAGTTTTATTTAAAGTTAACACTTAACCGCCGGGGCGGAGTTGAAACGAGGAGAGACTACAAATCAGGTGCAAAGTTAGTTAAAAAAATTATAATTTCAAAATTCGCGCTACATCACCAGATGAATAATGCCTCCCTCCTTGACAAACACGGCCGGATTACGACAAACGGCCGCATAGACCTGGGCGGACGTAACGGGTGCGCCGTCCTTACGGAGGTGGAGCATCTCGCGGTTGATAAGGTAGGCAATCACTTCGGTCGAGAGCCCGCGCTTCTCGTTAGCCAGGACGTAGACCATCGCATCCTCAAGTCGCATATTCAGTTGCATAGTTTACAATTATTATGTGTGTGATTTCTTCGGCAAAGTTACGAATTTTTTCTCTTTGAAAGCAAATTTTTGCTATCTTTGCAGATTTGTTTAATCTAAAGATATTTCGATTTATGACAGAAAAAGAAATTTTAGGGTTGGCTGAGCGAGCCCGAGAGAAGGCCCTGCGTGTGCTCGGGAGTTCGAAAATAGCGGATATTTGGGAGAGCGCCGGTTGTCGCGTAAACATAGTCGGGTCGCTCAGAATGGGCTTGCTTGCGGCTCATCGCGACATTGACCTCCACGTCTATTCCTCAGGAATCACGGAGGCGGAGAGTTTTGCTATCGCAGCCCAAATAGCGAAACTGCCGGGCGTAACGGAAATCAGATGTATCAACGGTTTGGCTACGGATGAGCATTGTATAGCCTGGCATATATTTTATATGTATGAGGGCGAAAAATGGCAGTTTGACGTAATCCATATCGAGGAGGGGACGGAATATGACGGGTATTTCGAGCGAATGGCTGACCGTATCATTGAGGTTATGACCCCGGAGCAGCGGCTGGCAATTCTTCGCCTCAAGTTTGAGACTCCGGAGGGGAAGGACTTCCATGGAGTGGAATACTATGAGGCCGTGATTGCCGACGGCGTCCGCTCAATGGCCGACCTTGAAGAGTGGGTTGCCGCCCACCGATCCCAACCACCCCACTACTGGCTTCCCTAAACTTATAGTTCGGAGAAAAGGGAGATCAGGCGGGAGGGACGGGCTGCGGCGAGTTGGGAGGGGGAGTGGCTTCCGTAAGTGACAGCGCAGGTTTGGCAACCGGCGGCGTGGCCCATATCGACATCGTAGGTCGTATCGCCCACTACAAGGGTCTGCTCCGGGCTCACGTTGAGGCGGGCGGTCAGCAGGCGGGCCATATCGGGCGCGGGCTTCACGTTCTTAACCGATTCGGGCGTCACGTAATCGTCGATTAACGAGTCAATTTCGAGTTGCTTCATCAGGGGCACCAGCGAGTCGGCGCCGCGATTCGTGGCCACAGCCAGTTTAATCCCCTGCGACTTGAGGCGCTGAAGCGTAGACTTGACTCCGGGGAAGAGGCGAATCAGTCCGTAATGGTCCTTAAAAATGCGCAGATAGGAGTCGATGCAACGCTGAATCATCTGCGGGTCGGTAATCCCGCAAAATTCGCGAAACATATCGCGCAGATGAAGGCCTATGCCTCCCTCAATAACTGAATCGGGCGCACATGGTTGGCCGTTTTCGTCGGCCGCGGCGCGAAACGTCCTGACGATAGCCTCGGAAGTGTCGGCAAGAGTGCCGTCAAAGTCAAAAATTATCAACGAAGGGTTCATAAGGAAAAGATAAGGAGGCGCCGCCCGATGAGCGACGCCTCCATTGTTGATTTCGGTTTAGAACTTGAAGCCTACGGAGAGGACAAGGTTGTTATGGTTGGTGGTAATCGTTCCGTGGGGGGCGAACTCGGCGTTGGAGGCGAGGGCATAATTGCCGTCGGCCGAGGGGAAGGCACTGAAAGCATGCCAGTCGCTTCGCTGCGAGGAGTGGACATAGGCAGCGTCGATATAGAAGCCACCGGTGCGATAGCCGAGACCTACGGAGACATTGTTTCGGTCGCCCTTGAATTCAGACATAGCCTGCGTGCCGGTCGTATAGATATATTCGCGGCCTTCGCGAGCCTCGGACTTAGCGGCAGTGCTCTTGAAGTTATAGCCTGCGCGAACGCTCCATTTGGGCGAGAGGCGGAACTCGGCGCCGAGGCGGAGTTCGTTGGAGGGCTGATAATACTGCTTGATATCGTTGGAGATGTCGGTCAGAGTTCCGTCGCCGTCGGAGAACGCCATTGAGGGATAGGCTTCGTAGACATAATCGGCGGAGATGATGAAGCGACCGCCGAGCACACCGGCTGCGCTGACCATCAGGCGCCAAGGCGACTTGAGTTTCATATCCCAATAGCCGGCGTTAGTAGTGGTATAGGGATTGTCATCAACCCGAGAGTCAAGGGTATAATAGCCGTCGTTCTCAAGTTTGCCAAGGTGGTAATCAACCCAGGCGTTAGTGCTGTAACTGAGGTTATACCAAGTAGGAGTATGAACGGCAAGACCAAGGCGGAACTCGTTGATAGGTTTGAAGATAAGGCCGAGTTTCACGTTAAATCCGGTGCCGCTGACCTGCTGGAGATTTTCGATGCCCCATTCGGCATTGCCGGTAGTGAGGGCGTCAGAGTCGGCATTCTTCGGGACGAGTGCATTATCGATCATCTCGTCATAATAACTTGACAGGCGATAGTTCAGGTCGCGAATACCGAAACCGATACCCCAATAGAACATATCGGAGAAGTTGCCGCCGAAGTTGATGGAGTATTCGTCGATATAGCCTTGCTCATGAACCTCAATCGAAGCGTCGCCGTAGGAGCCCGGTTGCATCAGGCCGGCATAACCGTTGCCGTAGAGGTTGATGAGGAAGTTATTGTAGGCCAGCAGCGAAATCCAGGGAATGTTGCTCTGGAAGAAGGGGTCATAGTTTTCGTCGCCCCACATTTCCTGGCCTGAGAAGCCGCCCGAGAAGGAGGCGACATAGTTGGTCCACGAAGAGGGAAGCGTCGGGAAATAACCGCGATATTTGCGCTCGAAGGAGTTCAGGCGGTTATAGGTAGCGCCCCAGGAGAAGTATGGCATCAGGGAGGAGCCTGTCTTCATTGAGCCAGCGTAGCCGAAGTTATTGCATGCGGCGCGGGTAGCGCTGTTTTTCATCGGATTCGACCCGGTATTGCTCATCGAAGCATTGAGGAAGTCAATATCGAGAGTAGCGCCGAACTCGCTGCTGCGGTAAACGCCAAGGCCGGCCGGATTCTGGTTGAGGGTCGAAAGGTCAGCACCGAGGGCACCGAAGGCGCCGCCCATAGAAACATATCGGGCCGTTCCACGCAGTTGCGATTCAGAGGCCGTAAAGGCGTCCATTGCGCTCTGGGCCGAAAGACCCAGAGCCGAGGCAACGGAAGCGGAAAATATCAGAATTTTTTTCATTTACGTGAGGGGGGTAAGTTTTAAACTTGACTTAGGTTTAATGGCGTCCGCCGCGACCGCCACCGCCGCCACCTGAGCGACCGCCGCCGCTATAGGAGCCGCCACCGCCGCCATAACTGCGGCCGGAAGAGGAGGAACCGGAGCCGTAACTGCTGCGCGAAGAAGAAGACGAACCGGAGCCGTAACTGCTGCGCGAAGAGGACGAAGAGGAGCCGGAACCGTAACTGCGGTTTGAGGTCGAAGAGGAGGATGAGCGAGTTGCCGACGAGGAGCGGCCGGAGGAGGTGCTGCTTGAACCGCGAACGGCGCTTGACGAAGAGGAGGTCGAAGAGGAGCCGCGATTGACAGAGGTTGCACGTCCGGTCGAGGTCGACGTTGAAGTCGAGATATTGCCGAGGCGGGTCTGTTCACCGGGCACGTAGCCTCCGCGAGCCGACGAGGAGCGAAGTCCGGAAGTCGACGAGGATGTGGACGATGCGGTAGTTGAGGCGCCGATTGAGCCGGGACGGGCACTCGTGCCGGGACGGGCGGTTGAGTTACCGGAGGAGGGAACGCGTCCGCCGCGGGCCGAATTATGTCGACTCAGGATTCCGTTCTGGGAAGGACGGTTTGAAGCAGGACGGTTTGAAGCAGGACGGTTGCCATAGACGGGAGTGTGCTGTCCGGGGCGAGCCGAGGGACGCGAGGCTCCGGGACCGGCGGGACGGGGATGATTCCAAGCCCAGTTGCCGGGATAGTTGGGATGATGATGACCCCAACCGTGTCCGGGATGATTCCAACCCCAGCCGGGATTCCAGCCCCAGCCGTAGGAGGGATAGTTCCAACCCCAGCCCCAACTCCAACCCCAGGAGAAGGAGGGACCTCCCCAACCCCAACTCAGGCTCCAGGAGGGACCGTAGCCCCAGGCATAGTTCCATGAGTACCAGGGATTATAGTAGGTAGGACGCCAGGCCCAACTCCAGGCCGAACTGTAGTAGTAAGGGTTCCAGAAGCCATCCCAGGGGTCGGGATTGTCAACATAGATGTTGATAGTAGTAGGAGCCGTACCGGTCACGTCGGCGAGTTCGTCGTTGGCGTTATTGTAATAATAGATAAGGTCATCATCGTCAGATGAGTTTACGATATCCTGATTATAGAAACGCTCGATTCTGCGGGTATATTCGAAGTTCTCGCCCAGATCGTCAACCGACTGAGTTTCGACGGGCTTGTAGGAGCCGCGGCGATTATATTCGTCGACGTCGCGCGTGGATGGGCGCGAAGCGGTTGCAGCGGACGAAGTGGAGGCAGTCACTTTCGAGAGGGCCGAAGCGGGGACGCTGATAACCGTATTACCGCCGTTGGTTACCACGGTGGTAGAGGCTGACGAAGAGGTCGACCGAGTCGGAGTTGTCTTGGTCTGTGTCTTTTTGGCTTTTGACTTCGATGCGTCAAAATAGATATCGTCGTCATAGAAGCCCTGGGCCATAACACTGACGGGAAGCAACGCCATGGCTGCGCCGGCAAGCGCTAATCTCATTTTGTTAGTAACTTTCATTTTGTCTTGGCCTTTCTTTAAGAGAGTTAATAGTTGATTTATCGTTGTAAAGTTTTGACCCTAACCTCAGCAGGAGGTTTAATCAATGACGACAAAATTACACAAATTTTCTTAAATTTCAAGCATTTTGCTTAAAAAACTGTCAAAACGGGCGCGAAAACCGCTGATTTTCGCGTCCGTTGTTCAGTTAAGAGAGTTATTGATAATGTTTCAATTATTCCTGTTTAGAGGGTTTGAGGTCGTAAGAGCCCATGGCAATCGAGAAGCCCCAATAGATGAAGGCCAGTGAAGTCAGGAAACTTACGTTCAGCATATTCTGGAGATAACCGGCTTCGAGGAAGAAGAATCCGATGATAAGCAGAAGGATACCGTTAATCAACTGCACCCACCAGTAGCGGCGACCGCGATCCTGGATAGCGCTGATCAAGGCACCAAAGCCCCAGAATACGAATACAAAGGCAATAAAATAGGGGAAAACGGCTTCGGCCAAGGTTACGCTGCGAACCAGCATAAAGCCGATAAACATATCAATTACGCCTCCGGTCAACCACCAGCCCCAGCCTTTAGGGCGGTTAGCGCCGGCGCTGACACAAATCTGCACAAGGCCTGCGGCAATCAGCATCCAGCCGAAGAGCACGGAAGCCACTGCATAGCCAATCGAGGGGAAAAACCAGTAGGCGAATCCGGCAATTACCATAAGAATTCCGACTGTAAGGGCGAGCCACCACAACTTGGATGTGCCCCAAAAAGATTTTGTTTCGTTCATAGTTTTAGATGATTTAATAGTTAAACGTTTTTTATACCTTAATAACAAATCGGGAGGGAATTTGGTTTATTTCAAAATTTTTTCGTAACTTTGCGCATTAGTTAATTTCATTAAACGCCAATGAGCCAACAGAAAGTACTTTTCGTTTCGCAGGAGATTATGCCTTACCTGCCGTCGACTCCCTTGTCGGAATATTGTAACCACCTTCCGCGCAAAATCCAGGAGAGCGGTTATGAGGTAAGACTCTTTACGCCCAAATACGGATGTATCAACGAGCGTCGCAATCAACTCCACGAGGTGATTCGCCTTTCGGGCATGAACCTTATTATCGACGATACGGACCACCCTCTCGTAATCAAGGTGGCTACGCTGCAGTCGTCGCGCTCGCAGGTTTATTTCATTGACAATGATGACTATTTTGACCGCCACCCCTCGACAGACAAACTGCTTGAGACGATGACCGACGCCGAACAGAACGACGCCCGCTCGATTTTCTTTGTGCGCGGCGTTGCCGAAACGGTCAAGAAACTCCGCTGGGACCCGGTAATCATTCAATGTACTGGCTGGGTTACGGCCCTTACGCCTATCTACCTCAAGAGGGTCTATAACGATGAGCCTATCTACAAGAAGGCCATCATCATTTATACGCTCTTTGACGATGCCGACACATTGCCCGCCGACCTGAACCCTGACCTGGTCAAGAAACTTAAAACCGACGGAATCAATGCCCGCCATCTCGGCTCGCTCAAAAATACCGACATCAACCATAAGGCACTCAACAAACTCGCCATAGACTTTGCCGACGCTATCATCCAAGGGTCGGAAAACATTGACCCCGAACTCATCGAGTATGCCCGGGCCTCCGGCAAGCCCTTCCTTGCCTACCCCGGCCCTATCGATACTTCGGCCCCGGCCTATGCCGAATTTTACGCCAAACTGCTCAACCCCGCAAAATGAAAAAATTCATCCTCCCGGCTCTTATCTCGCTGGCCCTCTGTGGCTGCGAAAGCGAAAACGTCTCGCTGACCGAGCCCGGTTCGGCCCTCGTGGGCAATAATATCGAAGTCGTTGTTGACTCTTCGTTCACGGTCAGCACCGCTTCCGTTGTTTCCGGTGCAATCCAGAGCCGCACAACCACTCAACTTCTCGGCGCAATCCACGCCAAAGAGTTCGGCACGCTGCGCGCCGACTTCGTCGCCCAGATGTTTCCCTCGAACTCAATCGAAACCGAGGGTATCACCCCCGACTCGCTCAAACTTCAACTCGTTTTCGAAAAGAACGCTTTTGTAGGCGACTCGCTCGCGCCGGTCGGAGTGGAAGTTTACCCCCTGACCAAGCAACTCCCCTCCCCTATCTATTCAGACTATGACCCGACGGCCCTGCAGGCCTACGATCCTTCTGCCCGCCTCGGCTCCGGAGCCTTCACGGCCGTTGGCCTCAGCGTCAACGACACCGTAGCGGCCAATCCCTACCGATTTGCCTATGTCAATATGCCCGACAAACTGATGGATGAAATCCTCGCAAAATATAAGTCGGACCCCTCGATTTTCAACAATCCTTACGCGTTTCAGGACTTCTTTCCTGGCGTTTATGTTCATCATTCGTTCGGCTCGGGTCGCGTCACCCGCATAAGCAACTGCCGTATGGTCTTCTACTATCATAAGACCTTCAAGGTTACGGACGATAAAGGCCAGGAAACGGACTCAATCTCGAAACTCTACAACTACGTGATGGCAATGGCCCCCGAACTCGTCAGCAACACCTGCATCGACTATCAGGTTTCGCCCGAATTGACGGCTATGGCCACGGCCGGGAAGTCAATCGTTGCCGCTCCGGCCGGCTATGATGTCACCCTCAATTTCCCCATCGAGTCGATTATCAATAAAATCAACTCCGCCGAGAGCAACGCCCTGACCGTCATCAATACCTTGACATTCTCGCTTCCGGCTGCAACCATAGCCTCCGACAAGGGAATCAACCCGCCGGAATATCTACTGATGGTCCTCAGCAAGGAGAAAGATGAGTTCTTTGCCAAAAACAAACTTCCGGACAACGTCACTTCTTTTGTCGGGACCTACAATTCAACAACCAAGACGTACAGTTTCGGCGATATGCGCGAATATCTGCTCAAGATGCTCGACAAAGAGGAGCCCCTGACCGCCGATGACTTCACGTTCACGCTGACTCCCGTCTCGATGGTTACCGAGGCCGCCGCATCGTCCTATTATTACGCTACGACCCAGACAACCCTCAGCGGAATCACCCCGATGATTGCCATGCCGGCAATGGTTGAACTCCTCCCGGCCAAAGCCAAAATCAAACTGACCTTCTCCCGCCAATCGTTCTAATTCCTCCGGGATTATTATTCCCGTGTATGATGCCAAGTCTTACTAATCATAAAGCCTTATTAGACGCCATTAAAGCGACTGCAGCCGAGATTCTTCCTCCCGGCTCACGGTTATCTTTGTATGGTTCGCGCGCGCGAGGCGACGCGCGTCCGGACTCTGATTGGGATTTACATATTCTAATCCCCGGCGAAGAGCGGATTCCGCTGCATTTATGGGATAAGTTTGCCTGGCCCTTTTCCGATCTCGGGTTGACTTTTAATGAAATTGTAACTCCTCGGCTTTACTCGTTCGCAGGATGGCTAAAACGAAGTTTCCTTCCTTTCTATCAAAGCGTTGAGAACGAAAAACTTATTCTCCTGCAGAAATAAGTCCATAACTCTACAATTTAAATTATGACAATATCTTACGATGACAAACAGGCTGTTATTGCATATCGCGTAGAGAAAGCCCACAATACGTTCAAAGAAGCCTCGGATAATGCATCATTAGGGAACTGGAGTTTGGTTGCTAATCGTCTTTATTACGCAACGTTTTATATGGTTTTAGCAATCAATCTAAAACAAGGAGAGACGTCTAAAACTCATAATGGAACTTTTGGAATATTCAGCCGTAATTTTATCGCTACCGGGGTATTGACAAAAGAAGAAGGCAGCCTATATCGAACGCTTTTTACTATGCGGCAATCGGGCGATTATGACGACCTTTTCGATTGGGAAGAAGAGGATATTCTCCCTATTATGCCCAAAGTTGAAGCGCTCCTTGGTAAGATTGAGAACTTAATATATCAGCAATAAATCTACGATTTTATCGGGAAATATTCTTTTCGTTTGGGGGTTTGGGAAATTTTTGTTAACTTTGTGGGTGGATTTATAGTTCACCCTATTTTTAATACCACTTCATCACTTTCGTTTATGACTATTATGAAATCATTGCTTAAGGCTGCGGTGCTCTTTGCAGGCACTACGCTTTGCGCAATCCCTGCATTGGCCGACGTCAATCAGAAACCTTTCACCGTCCCGGAAGTCTCTTCATGGAAGGGCGGTCAGGGTCGATTCGTGCCCTCAACCTCAAGCCGCATAGTGACTAACGCCAAGGACTCGGAAGCCGCCCGCATCGCAATGATGCTCGGTCAGGATTACACTACGCTTACCGGCAAATCAATCCCGGTGGCAATCGGCTCGAAGGCATCTAAAGGCGACATCTCGCTTGCCGTCAAGCCTAATAAGAAAGCCAACCCTGAATCATATACAATCACAGTAACTCCCGCCGGAGTGGTCGTTACCTCTCCTACCGAACAGGGACTCTATTGGGCAACGCGTACCCTGCTGCAGATGAGCGAACTCTCCGACGACCTCTCGCTCCCCGTCGGCGTTATCAATGACCAGCCGGAGTTTGCCCTCCGCGGTTTTATGATCGACGTTGGCCGCAAATATATTCCGATGGAATATCTCTATGCACTCGTTGACGCCCTCTCCTATTATAAGATGAACACGCTCCACGTTCATCTGAACGACAACGGCTTCAAGTATTACTTCGACGACGATTGGGACAAGACCCAAGCCGCCTTCCGCCTTGAGAGCAGCAACTATCCCGAACTTACGGCTCGCGACGGCTCTTATACCAAGGCCGAATTCCGCAAATTCATTGACGATGCCGCCAAGAAAGGCATTGAGATAATCCCTGAAATCGACTTCCCGGCCCACTCGCTCGCCTTCACCCGCCTGAAGCCTGAAATTGCCAGCACCGGAAGCAACGGCCAGGACCACCTCGACATCAACAAGCCCGAGACTCACGAATTCCTCGAAACTCTTCTCGAAGAATATATCGGCGGCGATGACCCGGTATTCTCTTCGCCCCGCTTCCATATCGGCACGGACGAATATCAGGGCGACTCGCTCACGATGGAGCAATTCCGCGGCTTCACCGACCGCTACATCAAGTTCACTAAAAAGCACGGCAAGAAACCTGCAATCTGGGGCTCGCTGACTCACGCCAAGGGTCAGACTCCGGTTGAAAGCGAGGGCGTACTTATGTATGGCTGGAGCAACGGCTATGCCAATCCGCGCGACATGATCAAGCAGGGCTACAAGATGGTTTCGATTCCCGACGGCTACGTTTATATCGTTCCCTCCGCCGGTTACTATTATGACTATCTGAACAACCAGATGCTCTACAACAAGTGGACTCCGGCCAACATCGGCGGAACCGTCTTTACGGGCGATACTATCAAGCAGATTGAGGGCGGTATGTTTGCCGTATGGAATGACCACCCCAACAACGGATTGACCGTCAAGGACATCCACCACCGCGTAATGCACTCGCTCCCCACTATGGCCGCCAAGACCTGGAATGCGGATAAAGTGACCGTTCCGTTTGCCGAGTTCGACTCTCTGAGCCGTCAACTTTCGGAGGCTCCGGGCCTTAACTATCTGGCCCGCTACGGCAATGAGCCTATGGTAATTCTTGAGCCGGCTTTCGTTTCGCCCGGCGACGTTTATCCCGTTAAGGAAATCGGTTATCCCTACACCGTTGAGTTCGACATTGAAGGCGCCGAAGAAGCCCTCGGTACCAAACTTTTTGAAAGTCCCAACGCCACGTTCTGGCTCTCAGACCCCATCAGCGGCAACCTTGCCTTCAGCCGCGAAGGCCACCTGAACACCTTCCGCCAGAATATCCTTCCCGGCGAGAAACTCCACGTGAAGATTACCGGCACTAACAAGGGCACCCAACTCTATGTGAACGACAAACTCGTCGACGACCTCAACATCCGTTGGGTTTCCTACAACGGCGGCTCGAAGAAGATGGCCCAGGTTCGTACGCTCGTCTTCCCGCTGGAAAACGTCGGCAACTTCAACTCAAAGGTTACCAACCTGAAAGTTACTAACTTCATTAGTGAATAAGAAAGCATTATACGCCACTTTAGGCTGCAAACTTAACTTTGCCGAAACCGGAAGCATTGCGCAACTGATGGCCCAACGGGGCATCGAGCGCATTGCCCCGGGCGAGGCCCCCGACTTCTGCGTGGTCAATACCTGCTCGGTCACGGCCGAGGCCGACCGCAAATGTCGACGGCTGATACGCTCGCTCCATACCCGCTATCCGGAGGCAAAAATCGTCGTAACGGGCTGCTACTCACAGTTGCAGCCCGTTGAAGTTGCGTCGCTCCCGGGGGTCACGCTCGTTGCCGGCATCAACGACAAGATGCGCATTGCCGACTATTGCGCAGGTCTGGCCGAACCGGCTCCGGTTGTCCCCTCCAAGAGTCTGCGCGAATTTATGCCATCCTGCTCGCGCGGCGACCGTACGCGCTATTTCCTTAAGGTTCAAGACGGTTGTAATTACTTTTGTTCCTATTGCACCATCCCCGCAGCCCGCGGTCGCTCCCGCTCCGGAACGATTGAGCAACTGGTAGGTCAGGCGCGCCAAGTGGCAGCCGAAGGGGGCAAGGAGATAGTCCTTACGGGAGTCAATATCGGCGACTTCGGCCACGGAACCGACCGCAACTTTTCAGACCTTGTCGAGGCGCTCAATCAGGTTGAAGGCATCGAACGCTTCCGCATCAGTTCAATTGAGCCTAACCTGCTGACCGACCGCATAATCGACATAGTTGCAGGCGGCGGACGCTTTATGCCCCATTTCCACATTCCGCTCCAAGCCGGCTCTGACGAGGTGCTGAAACTGATGCGCCGCCGCTACGATACCTCCCTTTTTGCCGAAAAAATCGCCCGCATCCGACGGCTGATTCCTCACGCATTTATAGGTGTGGACCTGATAGTAGGCTCTCGCGGCGAAACAGAGGAACTATTTGAAGAGAGCCTGAGGTTTGTTCGCTCGCTTCCGATTTCACGCCTCCACGTGTTCCCCTACTCGGAGCGCCCCGGAACGCGCGCGCTGACCGACATTGACTTCGCCGTCAGCCCCGAGGAGAAGCATCGCCGCCTTGAACTGATGCTCGCCGAAAGCCAACGCCACCAGATTGAGTTCAGCCGTCCATTCGAGGGCACAGTGCGCCCCGTACTGATTGAGCACGTAAGCCACGGCAAGACCGGAGGATTCACCGACAATTATCTTCGCGTTGAACTCCCCTCGCCTCGCCCCGACCTGGCCAATAAGGTCGTCAACGTGCGACTTGACAGCCTCTCGCCCGAAGGCGATAAATTCACCGGAACCGTTATTGAATAAGCAGATATGAAACCTATTTCCGTAGTTATTCTCAATTGGAACGGCATTAACCTCCTGAAGGAGTTTCTTCCGCGCGTTCTGGAGGCCACCGACCTGGAAATCAGCGAGGTAATCGTTGCCGACAACGGGTCGACCGACGGCTCATGTGACTACGTGCGCTGGCTCGGTTTGCCCCTTATCCGCTTTGATGAAAACCATGGTTTTGCCGGCGGATATAACCTTGCCCTCGAAGAGATTGAATCGAAATATACCGTTCTTCTGAACTCCGACGTCGCCCCGCGCAAGGGTTGGGACACTTCGCTGCTGGAGTTTATGGAGAGCCACCCGGAGTGTGGCGCCTGCCAGCCAAAAATTCTCAGTTGGCATAACCCTGAGCGCTTTGAATATGCCGGGGCGTGTGGCGGCTTCCTTGACCGCAACGGCTATCCCTTTTGCCGCGGACGCATTTTCGGTACGGTCGAAACCGACAACGGACAATATCAAGCCCCCCTTGAAGTTGACTGGGCCACTGGAGCCGCTCTTATGGTCCGCACCGACCTTTATAAGAAGGTTGGCGGGCTCGACGAATCCTTTTTCGCGCATATGGAGGAAATAGACCTCTGCTGGCGTATACGCCTTGCCGGATTTAAGGTAATGGTATGTCCGGACGCGGAAGTCATGCATCTCGGGGGCGGTTCGCTCCCTATGGGCAATCCGAGAAAAACCTATCTCAATTTCCGCAACAACCTGCTGCTGCTTCATAAGAACCTGCCGGAAGCCGACCGCAAGAAAGCGCTCATACGCCGCCGCCTGCTCGACACCATTGCTTGGCTTAAATCAGTGCTGACCTTCAACTTTGCCGACGCCAAAGCGATTTTAAAAGCCCACAATGACTATCGTTCAATGGCTCCGGAAGCGCGCTTGGCCAACGCTCGCGAGAATCTGCTGAACGGGCGCCCGAACATCCTCGTGGCCTACTACCTCCTGGGGCGCCGCCGCTTCTCGCAAATTCCCGCTCTACCGGATTGAACCTCGACGCAACTCTCCTTTTAGAATTTCGTAGACATAAGCAGGACTTTCTATATACATATCCGTTTCCGGATTACTTAAAATCCCGAATGTCTCAGAATTATGGAAAAGGACCAAAGCCTCCTCAAGGCTCATATTTTTATCTCGAATAAGCCATTCAACCACCTTTGAAGTGATATATTCCACTAAAAAGGTAAAGGTGCTTTCCGCATTGTTCATAGACGTTTAATATATTTGAGAGAACGCTCCGTAGCAAAGAAATACTGCGAATTTAAATCCTTATAGACCAATCCGGCAACAACCGCATCCAAATCGATAATCTCTAAATCATAAAGTCCGAATAATCGAGCCATCTTATCGTCGGCTACCGGACCTATTACTATGTCGTAGTCGTGTTTGAACTCCTCTCCGTCCTGTCTCCGATTGGCCATCACAAACAAAGCCCACTCCCTATCGGGATGCTCAAAAACCTTTATCTTCAATCCGTCGTCAATCGCCGTATCAAGATCAAATTCAAACTCTGTTACGGTCGGCAAACCACCAAAACGCTCAGCGATTCGACGTGACCAAAAGAGGGCCTGTTCCGGAAGATGAGTTGTATAGAATCCGGGGCCAAAGTCTTTATATTTCTTGGCAAAAGATAGGTCGATTACGTCAATCAGACAGTTTGAGCCATGGTATAACTTCATAGGTCGCCTCCGTTTCTTTTACATACAGCATACATATCGTCAACACATTCGCTGAGCGACAACTGATGTTCCGCCTCATAATTATCAATCGAAAATTGTAAACCTTTAAAGCGTGCAAGATAATTGCAGGCCTCCCTATTAGTAAGTTTAAATTTCCGTGCAAACATTCCCAGACTCATTACTATATAATGAATAATGTCAGGAGATACGTTTTGTGCCGGCTTCCGGTCAAACTTGGTTGTCATAATTGAAATTTTATTCGCAAAGTTAAGAAAAGTTTCTAATATAAACAACTTTCCAAATTAAAATAAGAAAAAACAGGGGTGGAGGGAACTTTTTTGGGGGCGGGGGTGTTTTTATTGCAAACGAACACAAAAACTAAAAAAACTATTTAACCACTTTTAAACGTATTTACTATGAATACAGCACCTCTTCAGGGCCTGAAAGTTGTTGACTTCACCGAAGTCCAGAGCGGCCCTTCTTGCACACAGATGTTAGCCTGGCTCGGCGCCGACGTAATCAAGATTGAACGTCCGGGCGTTGGCGACGCAACGCGTAAAGAACTGCAGTTTAATCCTGACCTGCCCAGCTACTACTTCCTGCAACTCAATAGCGACAAGAAGTCGTTGACTCTTGACGCAAAGACTCCTGACGGTAAGGCTATCCTTACGAAACTGATCAAGGAGTGTGATATCTTCGTTGAAAACCTGCACCCGGGTGCAATGGACAAACTTGGTTTCAGTTGGGAAGCCGTTCATGCCCTGAACCCTCGCTGTATTTATGGTACCATCAAGGGCTTCCCTGTTTCCTCAAAGTATAAGGACTTGAAAGCCTATGAGCCTATCGCCCAGGTTACCGCAGCCGCCGCTTCGACTACCGGCTGGTATGACGGCGAATATAACATTCCTACGCAGAGCGGCGCAGCCCTTGGCGACTCAAACACCGGTATGCACCTTCTTATCGGCCTGCTCGCCGCAGTTGTTCAGCGTGAAAAGACCGGCGAAGGCGTCTACGTTTATCAGTCGATGCACAATGCCTGCTTGAACCTCTGCCGTATCAAGACCCGTGACCAGTTGACCCTCGACAAGATCGGTTATCTGACCCAGTTCCCGCAGTATCCTGACGGCAAGTTCGGTGATTGCGTTCCCCGTTCGGGCAACATCGAAGGTGGCGGCGTGCTCGGCTGGACCTATAAGTGTAAGCCTGCCGGCGGCCTCGACTCGGAAATCGATGCCAACAACTATGTTTACATCGTGCTTCAGCGTGGCGCCAAGGACTTTGAACTCTTCTGCAACGCCGTTGGCTTCCAGGATTGGCTGACCAACCCCGACTTCAACACGGCCGACGCCCGCGATCGCCACAAACAGCAGATTTATCAGCGCATTGGCCAGTGGACCGCCGACAAGACCAAGTTTGAAGTAACCGAAATTCTCGGCAAGGCCGGTGTCCCCGTAGGTCCCGTGCTGTCGACCAAGGAGATGATGAGCGACGAATCGCTCTATGACGGCAACACCCTCGTCCGCATTAACCAGGGCGGCGAAATCGGTGAGTTCGTAACCGTCGGTTGCCCGTTCACCTTCTCGAACTATCAGCCTACCTACGGTCCTGCTCCTGAACTGGGCGGAAACACCACGGAGGTTCTGACCTCTCTGGGCTACACTCAGGAAGAGATTGACTCCTTTGCCAAGAACGGCACTACGGCTCCTGTTGCTCCCGCAGCAGCCCCCGCAGCAACTACTGCTCAGAAATAAACTCTCGTAACATTCCGGCGACTTGCGGGCTGACCGTAAACGATATGGCTGCCCGCAGGTCACCCCTCTTTTTCTTATTTTCTAACAAAACACACGTTCAAAAAACATCACTATGAGTACTACAACTAACTCAAATGCAGCAGCAACCGCCGCAACAACCACTCCCGCCGCTCCTCAGTTTCCGGAGCAGGTAACCGGAATGTATATACTCGCCGAATCGCTTCGCCGTCTCGGCCTTATGGACGTATACGGCCTTGTCGGCATCCCCGTAACCGAAGTAGCCTATGCGATGCAGAAAATCGGTATGAACTACTATGGCTTCCGCTTTGAGCAGCAGGCCGGTATGGCAGCCGCCACCCATGGCTATCTGACCGGCAAGCCCGGCGTCTTGCTGACCGTTTCGTCGCTCGGCTTCCTCAACGGCTTGACCGCCACGATCAACGCTACGGTCAACTGCTATCCTATGATTCAGATTTCAGGCGCCTCCGACCCTCAGATGGTCGATATGGATATGGGCACCTACGAGCAACTTGACCAGTTGAACGCTGCCCGCCCCTACGTGAAGGCCGCCTTCCGTTGCAGCCACGCCAAGGATATTCCGGCCGCAGTTGCCCGCGCCTATCGCGCCGCAGTCAGCGGACGTCCCGGCGGCGTTTATATTGATATGACCACTCCTGCCTTGGGCGAAGTGATGAACCGCGAAGACGCCGAAAAACTCTACTTCACCCCGGTCGACGTCTACTCAAAGGTTGCACCTAACGCCGACGCCGTTGCCCGCGCCGCCCAGACCATTGCCTCGGCCAAGAAGCCCGCAATCCTGATTGGTAAAGGCGCCGCTCAGGCCCAGGCCGAAGACCTCATCAAGCAGTTGAGCGACACCTATAAGATTCCTTATCTGGCAATGTCGATGGCCAAGGGCGTATTGCCCGACAACGGCGATTTGAGCGCCCTCTCCTGCCGCTCGACAATCATGGAGCAGGCCGACGTAGTTATCGTCATCGGCGCCCGAATCAACTGGATGCTCTCCTTCGGTAAGGGTAAATGGAACCCGAACGTGAAGTTTGTTCAACTCGACGTTGAGCCTCGCGAAATTGACCGCAACGTTCCCGTCGCCGCTCCTGTCGTAGGCGATATGAACGAATCGCTGAAAGCCATTCTTGCCGAACTGACCAAGTATAAACCCGCCTTCGACCCCACCTGGGTACCCGCCCTCCAGGCCGAAAGCGCCGAAAAGAACAAGAAGTTTGCCGCACGCCTTCAGGCAGCCTCAACCGCCAGCCCGATGAACCACTGGACTGCCTTGAGCGCCATCAAGCCTATCCTCGAAGCAAACCCCGACGTAATCCTCATCAACGAGGGCGCCAACACCCTTGACGATACCCGCGACACCGTCGATATGGCCCTTCCTCGCCACCGCGTTGACTGCGCCTCATGGTCAATCATGGGTATGGGTATGGGCTCGACTATCGGCGCCGCCGTTGCTACGGGCAAGAGCGTCGTAGCAGTTGAAGGCGACTCGGCTTTCGGCTTCTCAGGCATGGAATTTGCAACCATCTGCCGCTACAAACTCCCCGCCACGGTCGTTATCTTCAACAACGGCGGTATCTATAACGGCGTAGGCGTTAACCCCGGCGGCACGGACGAACCCGCACCTACCACCCTCGACATCAACGCCCGCTACGACAAGATGGCCGAAGCCTTCGGCGGCGACGCTTACTACGTATCGACCCCCGAAGAACTCTCAAAGGCCCTCACCGAAGCAATCGCCTCCAAGCGCCCGTCGCTTATCAATGTTCAACTCGCAGCCGACTCAGGCAAGGAGTCAGGCCACATCGGCTATCTGAATCCTACCCCTCTGATTCAGTACACTGTATAAATAAGTTTCAACTCAAAAATTTCAACTATTCACCTTAAACTCTGTGAATTATGACACACATTATTCTATACGCCATAGTGCCGATTGTGGTCATTATGCTCGCCGGCTTCATCGCCGGTAAGAAAGGCGCATTCACGGGCGAAGACGCCAAGAAGTTCAACAAAGTCGTCCTCGACTTCGCCCTCCCGGCCGCCCTGTTCGTCTCCATCGTACAGTCGTCGCGCGCCGACCTTGCCAAGTATGTCAACCTGACCATTGTTTCCCTGCTTGGTATCATGGGCTGTTTTATGCTCGTCTACTTCGTCTTCCGCTACTGCTTCAAGAAAAATACCGGCGCGGACGCCGCCGTCAGCGCCCTGATTAGCGGCTCGCCTACCATCGGCTTCCTTGGATTCGCCGTCCTGGAGCCTATCTTCGACTCCACCGTAGGCCTTCCCGCCGTAGCCCTCGTAGTTGCGATTGTCGGCATCGTCGTTAACGCCGTCGGCATCCCTGTAGGCCTCTCGCTGATGAACGCCTCACTTGCCAAACAAGGCAACACCACCGGCAAGAAAGAATCAGCCTGGAAACCGGTGCTCCACGCCCTTGCCCAACCGGTAGCGTGGGCCCCTATCCTCGCCGTAGTCTGGGTACTCGTCGGAATTCCTTGGCCGAAAGAACTGAGCCCGTCGTTTGACCTTATGGCCAAAGCCAACGCCTCACTCGCCGTCTTCTCAGCCGGTATCACCCTCTCGGCCATCAAGTTCTCGATGAACTGGCAGGTAATTCTCGGCTCAATCATGAAGATGATCGTAATGCCTGCCGTAGTGCTAGCCCTCGGCCTCCTCTTCAAGATGGACCCCGAAAACCTCAAGATGCTCGTAGTAGCCGCCGCCCTTCCCCCGGCATTCTCAGGCATTATTATTGCCGATGAAAACGACACCTACGTAGCGACGGGTACCTCTTCACTGACCCTCAGCGTAATCCTCTTCGTAGGCTTCTGCCCCCTCTGGATCTGGCTGACCGACACCGTCCTCAAACTCATCTAATCCCCCCAAAACTCTCCATAAAAAAGCGGACCTGCACCCCGGGTCCGCTTATTTTGTTTGGAAGCGGAGGGTTTGGCGGGTGGCGTTTTGGTCGTAGACGGTCAGGGTGTGGAGGCCGGGGGCGGGGGTTATGCTGATTTGGTGTATGTCGGTGGTGGAGGCGATGAAGAGGTCGTCGAGATGCCAGAAGAGGCGGGCGCCGGGGCTTGAGTGGGCGGCTTTGCAGGTCAGTTCGGCTTGGGTCCCGTCGGGTCGCCTCGGAAGGGCAATCACTGCGCCGTCGGCCGGATAGATAATGCGGAGGTTGGCGGGATTGTCGAGGGGGTCGGCGGGCGGTTCGAGATAGTCGGCATGGGTCTGCTTATAGTAGTGTTTATGGACGGGAGGGAGTTGGAAGAAAGATTTCATTATTGCAGGCTCCGAGGCGTCGACAACGCGACGCAACCCGTCGAGCGAGACGGGAATCTCGGAGCAGTAACTGCATCGGGGCGACTTCAGTGCATTGCGCGGGGCGACTTCAAGGCGCGTTTCGGCGCAATGTCGGCCGGCAAGTTGGCCGGAGCGCACGCAGACCTTCAGGGGCGTTCCGCCCGGTTGCGTGAACCACTTACTCGCGGGGAGGAGATTGAAAATATCGAACATTACCGGCCCGGCAGTTCTTGCACCCGTCAGGTCGGCAACGCCGCGACCGTCGGCATTTCCGGCCCATACGCCTACGACATAGCGGGGCGTGATTCCGATAGCCCAGGCATCGCGTGAGCCATAACTCGTTCCGGTCTTCCACGCGATATTCTGAACCGAAGAAGCGCGGCTCCAGTCGAGTTGGTCGGGGCGATTCACGTTGCGCATAGCGTCGAGCATCGAGTAGATTGCGACGCTGTCGTTCAAGGGAAAATCGGGGTTGAAGCGCGCAAGGTTGGCGTAGCAGCAGACAATGTCGGTCAATGTGACCTCCGCTCCGCCGAGAATCAGAGAAAGGCCGTAGACGTCGGACGGCTTGGTCAACGTCGAGAGCCCGCAGCGCTTTAGCAGCGAGGCAAAGCGGGAAACTCCGAACTCCTTGAGCAGCCGGACGTTAGGAATATTCAGCGAAAGCGCCAGTGCGGTTTTGGCCTCCACCACTCCGGAGTAAGTGCCGTCGAAATTCTTAGGGACAAAGCCGCCGAAATCCATAGGAATATCGGGCAGGAGGGTATTTTCGAGGATGACGCCCTCGCTGAGGGCCGCGCAGTAGAGCAGCGGCTTCAGGATGCTCCCCGACGAGCGGGGCGCGCGGGCAATATCGACCCACCGCCCTTCGCGCTCGGCACTAATATCGGCGTTTCCGCAATAGGCAACCGGAAGTCCCGTAGCAACGTCGACAATCACGGCCGAGAGGTCGTTGATTCCGGAGAAAGAAAGGTCTTCGCGCCAGCGGGCGGTCAGCGCCTCGACCCGCTGCTGAAGTGCGAAGTCAATCGAGGTATGCGAGAGTTGACCGTGGCGAGTGCGGTTCATCAGTTCTACATAGTGCGGGGCCAGTTGAGGCATCCGGTAAGGGGTTCCAATCAGGGGCTCCTCCACGGCGAGTTCATACTCGTCGGGAGTCATTTCTCCCTTCTCAAAAAGGCGACGCAGCAGCCGGTTACGCTTTTCGAGCAGTCGGTCACGATTTTTGGAAGGATGAATTGCCGACGGCGCATTCTGGAGCACTGCGAGGGTTGCGGCCTCGGCCCACGACATTTCGCTGCCATTATTGCCGAGATAGCGCCAAAGGGCGGCGTCAATTCCGACGACATTGCCGCCGAAGGGCGCAAGAGAGGCATACATCCGTAGAATCTCATCCTTAGAAAAGCGGGCCTCAAGGCGCGTGGCCATAAACATTTCAATCGCCTTCTCGACGATGTTGCGCCTACCGCGCCGATGCAGTCGGATGGTCTGCATGGAAATAGTGCTTCCGCCGCTGACAACGCGCCCGCAGGTGACGTTCTGCCAAAAGGCGCGAAAAAGGCCGCGGGCACTCACGCCGGGATGAGAATAAAAAGTGCGGTCTTCATATTCAACCACGGCCTTGGCAAACTTCTCGGGGATAGAGTCGCAGGGAGGGAAACGCCACTGCCCGTCGTCGGCCACACGCGCGCCGAGAAGTTCGCCACCCTTGGCGGTCACTACGGTAGAGTAAGGTGTGCCCCCAAACAAGTCAGACGGCAGGCAAAACAGCCATATCAGCAGGAGAATCCCTCCTGCCGACAAGGCTATCAGGGTCTTTCGGTTGAGCGATTTCATGGCTTGACGGTTACGCGGCGGTTGGCGGTCACGGCGCGACAGCCGGGGTTATACATATCCTCGCAGACCGTAGGCGGCAGAATGAAGTTGCCGGGATAGGCGGCGCGCAGGCGCACACGGACGGTTTTGGAGGCGCCGCGCCTGAGCGGGAAATAGAAGTTACAGGCGGTATCGCGGATATCCTCATTGTCCGAGTCCGGGCCGGCCGAGCCGTAAAGGCGTCCGTTCCAAATTTCCCAACCGGCGGGAATGGCGTAAGTCAGGGCCATATTTTCCACGTCGCGTCCGAGATTGGTCACGGTAACTTCGGCATAGAATTCCGAGTCTTGCCTGAGGTCAGTCACAGCAATCGGCTTGTGGCTCAGGTCCGTATAGCGGACGGTCAATTTCAGGCCCTTGGCCGATGCTTTTAGGGTTTCATCGGCAGACGGGCGACGCGCCGAAAGCAGCGACAGTTCGAGGGCGCCCCGTGGGTTAAGATTCTCGACTTTAAGACTCTCGGTTGAAGGATTGAGGGCGATATTCTTCACGTCCCTGAATCCGTTGAGGCAGACAGGCGTCTGCCCCTTCGGGCTTACGCGCAAAGAGTTGGCTCCGGAACCGAGCAAAGCGCTCAAGCGGTTGAAGGCCACGGTTGCGAAGGCAACCTCCTGAGTCACATAGTTTCCACTGCAATCGGCGGCGACCTCGCGGGCCATCCGTAACGCCTCCGGGCGCAAATCGCAGAGAGTCAGGGCCTCCAGTTCTATGGTCTTATTGCGTAACTTCGAGTAAAAAGCATCATTTGAGCGGGTAGACTCGGTCCGGTTGGCCCGCTCAATCAGTTTGAGCGCCACGTCCTTTCGCCCCGCTTCGGCATATGCTGCAGCAAGGGCAAAGGCGGCGGTCTGCGAAAGTTGTTTCGACTCGCGCAGGCGGTTCATCGCAGCCGTCGGGGTGGCTCCGGCCACAGTCAGGGAGTAGATGCGGAAGGCCTGATTGAGGTCTGATTCGAGAGTATACTGATAGTTGCGGGCCCGCGCCTCCTGATAGGTCTTCCACTTGTCGACGCACTGCTTGTCGACACGGAAACCCTGACGCGCGGCTTCGGTCAGCACGATTCCGACCATTGAAGTCACCCACTCATCTTCCTCAGCGCTTCCGGGCCAATAGCGGAACCCTCCGTTGCCCGATTGTCGACCGCGAATCCGTTTCAGCAGGGCCGGAAGTTGACCTTCGAGGCGCACACGCGTTTCGTCGTCGAGAAACTTGCGCCCGAAAAGAGTAAAGAGCGCCTTGGACGAAAGTTGCTCCGTGCAGTAATGAGGATAACCTTCGAGGAATGAAGCGACGCCGCTAAAGTTCATTGACGGCATTGCACCCACCTGGAGCGAAAGGCTCTCGGATCCTCCTTTCGGAAGGGTGAACTCGGTCGAGGAGTTGGCGCCGAGAGTCCGCTCGACGGTCTCGTAAAGGGTCGGCATCGGGTTTGAAACCTCGATGAAGGTAGTGTCACGGGTGGTATGCCCGTTGGCCGCGGCCGTCAGGATTATGCGTGCCTTCCCCTCGACTGACTTATCGCACGCGAGGCGGAACGAGGTCAGTTGCTCTCCCGCTTCTTTAAAGAGAATACTCTTGCTCTCAGGTTCGAGAACCTTCACGGGGCCGGTCACGTCGATATTGACCGAGACGTTCTTGATTTCGGGCTTCATTGCGAAAATGTTGACTGGCATTTCGACCGTATCGCAATTGGCGAGGGCGCGCGGCAAGGTTGAGAGCATCATCAACGGCGAGGTTACGGGCACGGTCTTGTCGGCGCTTCCGTAGTTGCCGTCATGGGCTGCAACAACCATCACCCGGACGGAGCCGACGTAGTTGGGAAGGGTAATGCGATGGGACTGCGCGCCGCCCGTAAGCGTGAACGGGCCCAGGAACTTTACGGCGGGATTGAATCGCTTCTCCTTGCCGGCGGCCGTGCGGAGGGCCTCGTCGCCGCCGACGCTATGGATTGAGCGGAAGTTGGAGCCGAAAGCGCCTATAATGTTGTCAAACATATCCCAGGTGCGCACTTTCAGGGCCTCCTTGCGGTTCATTGCCTCCCACGGGCGGGGGGTCTTGAAGTTGGTAATGTCGAGCAGTCCCTCGTCAACAATCGCCAGGGTGTAGGTCATCGGCCTACCCTCTTTTTCGCGGACGCGGACGGTAAAGGGCTGCTGCGGGTGGAGTTCGTCAGGCATCTCAATCAGCGGATTGAGTACCGAGCGTGGATTGATAACCTTCACGGAGCGAACCCCGTAGAGGCGAATCGGAGTATTGAAGTCGGTCTCCTTATGAGGCCGGAGCATCGTTGCGGTTACGTAGAAGTTGGGCGCCATACTTGCGTCAACCGGGAGTGCGAATCCGGTCTCCTCGGTGCCGGAAAGAGTTGCCCAAAGGCGCTTGATTACGCGGTCGCCGTTTTCAATCGAAAGGAGGACGCGTCCGCCCGGACATTTCGGCAAATAGACTTTTGCGGTTTCGCCGACTTCATATTGGCGTTTATCGAGCGTGAACGATAACTCGGTGCTACCGGAAGCACTCGCTTTGTTGCTCCGTCCGCGCCAATTGGGCCAGTCGATGTTGAGGATTCCGCCGGTTGCATGTCCGCCCTTGGAGTCGCGCAGAAGAATCAGGTATCGGCCCCACTCCGGATATTGAACTGTAAAGCGGAGGGTGGCAAACCCGTTTTCAGCCGTAAGGGTTCCGGAGGCGACCACTTCGGCCGAAGTGCTTTTGACGTATCGGCTCAGGTCGTCGGCACTCCCTTCCCACCACCAATCCCAGTCCAGGCGGTAGATTTTATACTCCAGTTCGCGGGACTTCATCCGCGCGCCTTTTTGGTTCACGACCACTACGGGAAGTGCGATTTCTTCGTCGGTCAAAAACTCCTTTTTGCGCATATCGAGACCCACATAGACTCCGAAGGGCGAAAAGGGCACCGACTTCGAGACGATACTTGCGTCGCCCCCGGGCTCGGTCACTTTGGCCGTCAGGTTGGCCATCAACATTCCCGGGGAATTGAGGTCGGCCCCGATTGCACAACGGCGGATAAGATGGCCGACGCTGTCGGTTTGGCCCGTAAAAAGCGTGCTCTCCGTCGAAGTATACTCGACCAGAGGATTGCGGAAGGTATAATTCTTATATTTTTCAAAGGGGTTAGGGTTAGTGAACAGATTCATATCGACCGATACCCGCATATTTTTGGCTACGGGGCCGGAGAGCCAACGCGCATCGAGCCGGAAATCGTTCTTAGCATTGCCCTGAATAACTTCAGGTGCCTCTATGTTGACTTTCAGGCGGTTCGGCTTAATCGTTTCAATGCGAACAGGATGGTAAAACGTCTGATTGCCAATAGAGAACTTGGCGGTCCAGAGACCGGTAGGAGCGGACTCATCCGTAGGGATATGGCATACATAGAAGCCGTCTACGCCCTTTTCAATCACCTGACGCTCATAGATTTGCTCCGCCGGGTTATAAAGTTCCATAACTACGGGATGATTATCGGGGAGCGCCTTTTGCTTGTCTTCAACAATGAGAGTCAGATGAATGTCGTCGCCGGGGCGCCAGACGCCTCGGTCGCCATAGGTAAAACCCTTGATTCCTCCATTATAGGTCTTTCCGGCGACGTCGAAGTTGCTCAGCGACAATTCGTTATAGTTTGTAACTTTCAGGTAGGTTGTGCTCCGGCCGTCGGAGGCGGTCACCCAAAAGGGATTATGGTCAGCGCGAATGTCGGCAAATCCGTTTTCGTCGCTACGGGCAGAGCCGACCTTCTGCATCTGGAAATCATAGGCCGTCACGGTCACTCCGGCAAGAGGCCGCGCCTCGACAATGTCGGTCACTATGGTTCTGAGCAAATTGTCATCGCCCCGCTTGACTATCAGGCCGATATTTGAGGCGACCAGATTGACCTCCGGCATACGGTCATATTCATACATATAATAGGAGTCTTTTGTGGGGTCGTCGGTTTCGTTCCAATTTAATTTTTCCCAACAATAGTCGGGCGTTGCGCGGAAGAGATAAGGGTCGTTCTTATCCCACGTTTTGCGGTCATCGTCGGTAATGCCTTTGATCTCTTCAAAGTCTTCGGGCTTGGCGCGGTTATAGAGTGAATAGGCTTTGCGGAAGGTCAACCTTATATTGTATATGGCGCCGCGCTCGCGGGCAAAAAGGTCCTTGAGGTCGATTGAAAAGTCTTGCCATTGGTGGAGATTGAGCGACTTATCGCGGTCGAGGCGCACGGTCTGATGATAAATCAGGCGACCGTAGCGGCGCAACGTCCAGGTTTCGGAGAGGTCGTTGGTCTGCAGAAAGGAGATCACGTTTGAGGGAAATATCTTGACCACCTCAACGTCGACAGCGGCGAGATTCACGGCACGAAAGGGCAACTTGAGGTTGCGGCTATCGGGAAGGATTGAACCCTCAAAGGGGAGTTTGATAGTCGGAGGAATGACCTCCTGATGGAAGTGGCAAACGAGTTCTTCGTCGAGCGAGCGCCCGTCGTTGTTCTTCAGCAGGTCGGAGACCCGGAGGGTGAGATTCTTTATTCCGTTTCGGGGATAGTAAACCTTCACGTTGGTCCCTGAGCGTTCAATCTTGATGTCGGGGAGATTGTCAATGGTAATCAGTCCGTCGAGTTCCTGCTGAGAAGAGAGCGGAGTACTGAACTCAAGGTTTAAGTAGGGTTCGGGGGCCTCGACGCGCTCGGAACTGAGGAGCGTGAAACCGGAAATTGCGGGAATAGTGATTTTCCGATCCTCGGCGGCAAATCCGGCCAGAGAGTTCAGTGAGAGCGTCAGCGCGGTTTCCTTCTCTCCGCGTTTGATTCCGGTAATGCGGAATCCGCGCGTTTGCTTGTCGGGCTTCGGGTCCATAGTAATCCTGACGCCTGGATAGTCGCAGCGCAGCAAAGTAGTGTCGGCGGTAATGCTGTCGCCGGCAGGAACGCTGTAGACCAGACGGCCCCTGACGGTCATAAGGGCGACATTGTCGGGGTCGACGGTAACGGTCACGTCGTCGAAACGCATCTCGCGCTTATCGACATAGAAATCGAAAGCGAAGTCGGCAAGCGAATCAACCTCCGTCAGCGCCCGCATATCGACCCTGCATTTATAGTTACGCCCCTGCTCCATCGCCTCCTCGGGGATAAACTCGATGAACCGACGGTCAGGCGAATAGACGGCCTCACCCTTCAGGCGGGGCGAGAAACTGAAAACTCCCTTTAGCGACCGGGCCGTATCGACCTTTGAGCGCGTAAGGTCGGTAAGTTCCAACCTGATGCGCGCTTCGCGGTCAATATGGGCCGGAGTGTAGGCGGCGACCCAACGCTCCGCCTCCTCATCGGCCATCACCCTGCGGGAACACGACGAAACAACCAAAGCCGCCGAGATTGCGGCGACCACCCAAACCGCTCCAAGACGTTTGAGCGGCGCAATAACAGAAAACCTCATACCGAAAGAATAGAATAATGATTTTTTTTATGGCCGCAAATTTCCCGAAAAATAATCACGCCGCCAAGCAATCCCGGCCCCATTGTATGAAATCCCCCCTTTGCTGTTCAAAATCAAAAAATACCCGCAATTCAGCATTTTTTTTCATTTATTTTATGTTGTATCACGGAGTGAGACATTATGCGTTTAATTTTGCGGTGTAATTTGATAAAAGCGTTATAACTATGAACTCGATTCAACATCTCAAGAAGGCAGCCGCCAAACTGAAAGCCGGCAAACTCAACCGACTGGACGGAAAGGAAATCAGCGAATCGCTCAAGGGCATAATGGAGTCGCTCGGATTGGAAACCAAAGAGGAAGCAATCATCTTCACGGCTATATTCGACCGCAGTTGCTCAGGGCGCAGTTCGGACCTGGAGGACATCGCCGACTATTTCGACTCGCCCCAACTCGACATTATGGAGTACGTTCCGGCGCTCAGACAACTTCAAGCCCGAGGACTGGTTATGCTCTCTAATCGCAGCGAATGCAGGCTCGTGCGCCAGAACTTTCTGGTCACCAACTACGTAGTCGGCTGTATTCTCGACAACAAGAAGCCTGACCTTGGCAGCCAAAAGAGCCGGGAAAAGGAGTTTGACGCCTACGACCTTTGCAAACAGATCGGGGAGCAGGTTGAAGACGACGATGTGGCAATCGAGTTGCTCCTTCAGTTTGTCGAGACCTTAGAAAGCGAAAACGAGTCGATGCCCCTGGTCAAGATGCTGAAACAGATGATTCCGGGCCTCGCAGAGCGCACGCTCTTTTACGATATTTGCAAAGACTACATCGAGCGCGACGGCAACGGTCGCACCGGTATCGTAAGCACAATGCGCGATATGTATCAGTCTTTCGGCCAGCGTCTGCGCGAACGCAAATCGCTGCTCGACGGGAACCATCCGCTCCTGAGCGCCGGCCTGATTGAACTGACGGGCGACAAGGAGGAACTCCGGCTGACCGTGGCCGGCCAGAAACTCTTTCTCGGGGCCGACTTCGGAGCATTCACTCCGGAATATAACGGGCTCAATATCTACTCGTTCGCCCGGAAAGTCAAGGAGTTTGTCCATAGCGACGAACACGACGTCGACAACGCTAAATCAATGGAGCGTCTGGCCGAGAAAATCCGCTGCATCGAGGAGTCAAACAGCGGAATGGAGTCCATCAGCAAGGTTAAATCAATTGTTTCGGAAGAGGACTTGCGCGCGCTTTTCTATATGGCGGCCGACGCCTGCGCTAACGCCGACGACCTCAGCCTTTCGCGCGAACTGGGACGACTCTACCCCCTGAAACAGCGTAATCAGGCAATCAAGGAGTTTAAGGAGGAAGTTCATAAACTCCAGCGCCTCGACCTCATGGAGATGGTTTCCCAATCGTCGATTTTCGGAGAATATAACGTCATCCAACTGACCGACAAAGGGAAAGAACTCTACTTCGGCGAAGACGCCTCGCTCTTCATCGAAAAAACCGACAAGAAGAACCTCATCGCCGCCGGGGAAATCAAGGAGAAACACCTCTTTTTCTCGCCCGAGGAGCAGGAACAGTTGCAGACCGTAGGCAACTCGCTTATCGAGGAAAACTACCGAACCCTGACCTCACGCCTCGAAGAGAAGGGACTCCCGAAGGGTATGGCTATACTGCTCTACGGCGCGCCGGGCACCGGCAAAACCGAATCGGTCATGCAATGGGCCCGTAACACCGGACGCGACATTATCCACGTCGACATATCCGCATCCAAAAGCATGTGGTACGGCGAGAGCGAGAAAATAATCAAGGAGATTTTCATTAACTATCGGAGACAATGTCGCCGCTCGGCCCTCACGCCTATTCTCCTTTTCAACGAAGCGGACGCGATATTCTCTACGCGCAAGTCATCCGGCCATAACAGCAGCCTCGACCAAACGGAAAACGCAATTCAGAACATTATCCTCGAAGAGATGGAGCGACTCGAAGGAATCCTTATCGCCACGACCAACCTCGCCGACAATCTCGACAAGGCTTTCGAGCGCCGCTTCCTCTTCAAAATCCGCTTCAACCGCCCCTCTACGGAGGCTAAGATGCGCATATGGCGCGACAAACTCCCCCTGTTGAGCGACGAGGAGGCACTCAGGTTGGCTGCTGACTACGACTTCAGCGGCGGCGAAATCGACAACATAGCACGCAAGGCATTGATGGCCGAAATACTCGAAGGCCGTCAACCCGACGTCCTGCAAATCAACCGCTTATGTACTCAAGAGAAAATCGGCAGCCCCTCTCCTAAAGTCGGCTTCCACCTCTAATACTACCCCAAACACACACCTGAGGCGCGGCTCCAAACCGCGCCTTTTTAAATTTTTTCGAAAAAAACTAAGAGAATTAGTTGGAAAACTAAAATATTTAGTTTAACTTTGCGGCGTGAAACTCTTTTTAATGTCGCAAATCTATGGCTAATCATATTCAACTGACCGAACGCGAAGAGGAACTGATGAGACTCTTCTGGCAAAACGGACCTATGTTTGTCCGCGAACTTCTTGCGCTGCTCCCCGAGCCGCGACCCCATGTGAACACCGTCGCTACCTTCGTGCGCATCCTCGAGCAAAAGGGAGTCCTGGCCCACGAGGCCATTGGGCATAACCATAGGTTTTACCCGCTCATAAGCGCTGACGAATATTCCCGCTCGGCCCTGCGCAACGTCATAAGCCGCTATTTCAACGACTCTCTTCACGGAGCAATCTCGGCCCTCGTTGCCGACGAAAGATTATCTGATGAGGAAATCCGCGAACTAATCGAAATGGTTAAACGCCCTAAGTAAACTCGTTGCGCTATGTTTACCCTCAAAATCCTCTTCCTCTACTCGCTGATTTTCAGCGTCGAACTGCTCCTGATCTATGGCGTTATCCGCTATAGTCGCGTCGCCTCGGCGCCAAAGGGCCGGGTCACGATACTCGTCTCGGTGCTGACCGTAGCGCTGGCGGCCGCGTCTCCGCTGCTGATTGCGTGGCTTTCGCGCAAGACAATCATCCTTGAGATTGGACCATACTCGCCCTTAACTCCCGAGATGTTCGACGGAATCAACGAGCCGACTTCTCTTGATTCCGGTTGGAAATTCGCCCCGTTGCGCGCCCTCAGCATCGTCTACGCAATCGGTCTCGGCGCGGCACTTCTCCGCCTGCTAATCACCATAGGGCGCATCCTGCTGATTGCAGCCCGCTCGGAGCGCAGAGGAAACATCATACTCAGCGACCGCGGCGACTTTTCGCCCTTCAGTTGGGGCAGGATGATTTTCATTAGTCGCGATGACCTCAATACGCCTGCGGCAGAAATGCTGCTGACCCACGAGGAGGCCCACCTGCGCGCATACCATTGGCTCGACCTGCTGATTCTCAACCTTTTGGGCTGCCTGACGTGGTATTGCCCTGCCGCAAGACTTATTCGACGTGAACTCCAGATGGCCCACGAGTTTGAGGCCGACAGCGTCGTTCTCAGCCAGGGATATGACCCACGTGCCTACCAGTTACTACTTATTTCGAAAGCATCCGGTCGGAGGTTCGCGAACTCCGTTGCCGACTGCATAAATAATCATTCACTTAAAAAACGCATAATTATGATGCAGAAAAAATCCCTTATGCGCCCCGGGTTGCTCCGCAGCCTCGCGCTCTTGCCCGCGAGTCTTCTTGTCCTCGCGTTCGCAACGACTCCGGTACTTGCCCACCAGGCCGAATCGCTTATGCCCGCAAAAGTAGAAGTCATTCAGGCTAAGGCGGACACTACCAAGGCCGACAATAACAAAGTCTTCACTGAAGTCGAAGTTGCCCCGGTATTTCCCGGCGGAGAAATGAAGATGTATGAACATCTTACCAAGAACATCAGATACCCCGAAGATTGCGCCAAGCGCAACATCCAGGGCCGTGTTATCGTTCAGTTCGTTGTTGAAAAAGACGGTTCAGTCGGCGAAGCCAAGGTTGTCCGCCCCCAAGACCCGCAACTTGACGAAGAAGCAATACGCGTTGTGCGCACCTTCCCGAAATTCACCCCCGGAACGATGAACGGCGAGCCGGTAAGAGTTTGGTACACCATCCCGATTACCTTCAAACTCTCAAACAAGAAATAAAATCAAATGCCCGGTCTCAATGAAGGCCGGGCATTCCAATTCTATATTTTGTATTTTGTATTCTGTATTTTTAATTTTTAATTTACATAAAGGCGGCGCAGAGGTCGAGGGCGGCGCGGGCCTTGATGTAGGCGGCTATAGCAGCCTGAATATGGGCCTCGGTGGGTTGCGCGGGGAGGGCCTCAACGGCGGCGAGGAGTTCGTCGGCAGCAGTTTGGGCGGCAGTCAGCGAGGGAGTGACAACCCCTTCGGCATACTGCTTGACAATAGCCTTGAGTTCAGCGTCGTGGCCCGTAAGGGTGGTAAACATAGGCTCAAGTTCGGTCTCAAGGGTGCGCTCCAAGGTCTTGCAGGCGGCAATGGCGGCCTTAGCCTCGGCCGAGTTTGAATTATCGCGCAGAGGGGCCGGGATAGCCTGAATCTTCGCTACGGCATCGGCCAACTGGGTTGAAACCTTCTGAGCCAGTGCGGGATTCGCAACGGAAGTGTAGGCCATAATAGAGGCGGGATTGACGCTGCCGTCGGTCGACCCTAAGAGGACATTGCGCACGGAGCCGAGATTGGCAACGCAATCATCGCCCGTAGTGAAGACGGCCAGCGGCGAGGGAATCTTCTCGGTGGCAACATCGTTGACCTCGTCGGCACATTCGTCGACCATCTCGCTGACGCTCTCTGAGGGGGCCTGAGTGGCCAGTTCGCGGGTCTTTTCGGTTACCCATTCGTGCATCTCCTCGGTTGCATCCTTATGGAGTTCGCGAGCCACAGACTTGGCCGCTGCTACCCACTTTTCAGGATTCTTGATAGTCAGGGAGATATTACCATTCTCATCCTTGATGATGATTGACTCCTCGGGAGAGTCATTTTTGTCGTCGCTACAGGCCGAAAGACCGCAGACAAGGCCGGCAGCAAGGAGGGCCGGCGCGAGGATTTTACTGAGTTTCATATGTTCAATTTTTATTGTATTATACGATTAAAACATTTTTCCGCCCGAATAAGTTGGCTGCTTCGCAAAATTTCGCTAATTTTGCGCAAAAATTAACCCCGAAAGATTTACAATTATGGCTTTAATCATTCCCTCACGCTATAAACTCAAACTCCTCCCCGAAACCTCCGAAATCGCAATCAAACTCGTAAAGGACTCGTTTCAGCGCGCCCTGGCCGAAGCCCTCAACCTTCGCCGCGTAACCGCGCCCCTCTTCGTGCTGGAGGGAACGGGCGTCAACGATGACCTGAACGGCGTCGAGGCTCCCGTATCGTTCAACATTCCGGCCCTCGGAGGCCGTCGGGCCGAAGTGGTCCACTCGCTGGCTAAATGGAAGCGTATGAAACTGGCCGACTATGACATCGCTCCCGGCTTCGGAATCTACACGGACATGAACGCTATCCGCGCCACCGAAGACCTCGACAATCTCCATTCGCTCTATGTTGACCAATGGGACTGGGAGCAGACAATCCGCCCCGACCAGCGCACTGTTTCCTATCTTTACGACACCGTCCGCAAAATCTACTCCGCCATAAAGCGCACGGAACTTGACGTTTACCGCTGCTATCCACACATTACCCCCTATCTGCCCGACGAAATCTCGTTTATCACGGCCGAAGAACTCCTTAAGCGCTATCCGAACCTTTCGCCGCGCGAACGCGAGCGCGAAATCACGCGCGAACTCGGCGCTGTCTTCATTCGCGGCATCGGCGCCAAACTGGCCGACGGTCAGAAGCATGACGGGCGCGCCGCCGACTATGACGACTGGACCACTAACGGAGGCCTCAACGGCGACATCCTCGTCTGGAACCATGTTCTCGACATTCCTTTCGAACTCTCCTCGATGGGCATCCGCGTGAGCCCCGAAGCGCTCCGCCTCCAACTCTCGATTGAAGGCAAGGAACATTATGCCGAACGCCGCTTCCACCAACGCCTGCTCAACGGCGAACTCCCCGCCTCGATTGGCGGCGGTATCGGCCAGAGCCGCCTCTGTATGCTCCTGCTCCAGAAAGCGCATATCGGCGAGGTTCAGGTCAGCCTCTGGCCCGAAGAGCAGATTGCTGCCTGCGCCGCTGCCGGGATTACCCTCCTCTGATTTTTTTCAGCGCAAAAATTTGCAAATTCGGATTTTTGATTGTATCTTTGCGTTGAAAAACAAACAGCAAGTCTATCGTTATGCAAACCTATCTTGTTGATAATCAGCAAATTACCCCCCCGGTTGCCGTAATTGCGGCAGCAGGGTTACCCCTATTCAACCGATAACGATTTTTGATAAAAAGCACTAATTGATAGGCCGACGCCTCAACCGTCGGCCCGTTAACCCTATATCTTATTCCAATTCTATGGAATAGAAAAAGGGCACACAAGGACATAAATTAAATGTGATTTTATATACGAAAGATGACGGCCGTGAGGTAGGCATCTTTTGGCTTTTTTATCCCCCCGAACTTTTTCCGGGCGCGGAGCGTTATAAAGAAAAACTATTTATTTATGCTTATGTACAGAACTTCGAAAATAATCGCTTTGGCGACTTCCCTCCTTCTCGGCTTCTCGGCTCAAGCCAAAGAGCAAACCGTCGGCCTCGTCCTCAGTGGCGGCGGCGCTAAAGGTATTGCCCATATCGGTATGATTCAGGCATTGGAGGAAAACGATATAGCAATTGACTATGTGACCGGCACTTCGATGGGCGCCATTGTTGGCGGTCTTTACGCCTCGGGCTATACTCCCGCCGAAATGATGCAACTTATCACGAGCAAAGACTTTGCCTATTGGAGTACGGGCACAATCAATCCCTCCGTTAAATATTACTTCACTACCCCGCCTCAGTCACCTACGGTTTTGAGCCTCTCCGTGGGCAATGATTCCGTGGCCAAGCAGGTTCCTCAAAGCCTTATCTCCCCCCTGGCCATGAACTTCCCGTTTATGGAACTTTTTTCGGCCGAGACGGCAGCCTGCGGCGGAAACTTCGACAATCTGTTCGTTCCGCTGCGCACGGTCAGTTCAAATATGGAGGCCCAGAGGGGCGAAGTTGCCCGCGGCGGCTCGATGAGCGACGCTATCCGCGCCTCCATGTCGTTCCCCATCGTTTTCTGCCCGATTGAAATAAACGATACGCTCCATTACGACGGCGGCATTTTCGATAACTTTCCCGTCGACGTCATGAAAGCAGATTTCAACCCCGACATAATGATTGGCATCGACGTTCATAACGACGGACCGCAAGTGCCCAACGCAATCAACCAGATCAGCAACCTGGCGATGCGCCCGCAGACCTATGACCTGCCGGCCAAGGATGGTATCCACATCCATATCGACCTCTCGCAATACTCGCTCCTCGACTTCCCCCAGGCTAAGGAAATCTACGCCATCGGCTATCGCAAGGGACTCGAAATGGTCGACAGCATCAAGTCGCGCGTCAAGGCTCGCCGCCCTCTGAGCGAAGTGACCCGCCGGCGAATCGAGTTTCGTCGCCGCCTGCCGCAAATCAACTTCTCCTCAATCGAATGTGAAGGCGGAACCAAGCGCCAAAACGAATATATCGTATCGCAATTCCAGCAACACGACGGTCAGGAATATGACCTCCACCACGCCCGCAACGGCTACTACCGTGCCATCTCCGGCAATAAACTCCAGAACCTGACAATCGCCGCCATTCCGGACTCAACCGGCGAATTCAAGATGATGCTCAAAGCCTATCCTAAATCGAACTGGAGCGTCGACCTTGGCGGTTACATCTCTTCAAGCACATCATCAATGCTCTATGCGGCAATCAATTACCATAATCTGAGCACCCGTGCCATCGACGGCACCTTCGGCGCCTGGATTGGCCAGAGTTACGCCGCGGCCCAACTGCTTGCCAAGATTCGTTTCGGTGGCAAGAAACCCTATAGCCTCGGGCTGCAAGGCGTCGTGAGCAACCACCGCTTCAACCAGAGCGAACGTCTCTTCTATCAGGCCAACGAGCCGAAGTTCGTGCGCGACTTCCAAGGATTCGGACGCGCCAACCTCTTCACTGTGCCCCTCGGGCGCCACGCAATGGGCGTGGTCTCCGTAGGCTACGGCTATGAGCGCAACTCGTTTGTCAACGACGAGATGAAGAAAATCAAGTCGACCTATAAACTCGGCCAGGTTGCCCTCAACTATGACTACAACACGCTCGACGGCATCAACTTCCCGACCTCCGGCCTTGAGATGCGCTACTCACTCAAGGGCCTCTACGGCCATCACTTCGTAGAGAGCGACAAGGCCACCAAGAAATGGATTCAACTCGACGCCACCGTGCGCAAATACTGGGATTTCAGCCGCCATTTTGCACTGGGAGTTGAAGGCGAACTCTTAGCCTCGACCCGCAAGCCCTCGAAGATTCCCGAAGTGGCCTCGGCCGACGCCCCGACCTATGCTCCCACTCCTTCTTGCTTCAACGCATTCAACCCCGGCTTCCGCGCCTATTCGTTTCTGGGCGTCGGCGTAGACCCGGTATGGAAAGTGGTCAATAATCTTCAACTCCGCGGCGCAATGCACTGCTTCACTCCCTGGCGCGACGGCGGAGTGAAATCCCCGGAATTCTTTGGCGAAATTGCCGCAGTCTACAAACTTAAAATCGTTAACCTCTGCGCCTACGCCAACTATCGCACGGGTTCACACGCCGAACGCGGCTGGCACGCCGGCATTACCCTCGGCATCTTCGTCCTCGCCCCCCAATTCCTCAAATAAACCCATAGAGGACAGAATTATAGCGGCATCAGGAACTCTGATGCCGCTATAATTATTTATTATTTAAACTAACTTTTTAATAAATGCCTGTAATTGCCTCCTTCGGTGTTCTCCAACACCCTCATCTGATGTATTGCAATTTGATTTAATTTAACAAGTCGTTCAGGCTGTGATATTCCTTGCTCAATGAAAATAGAATTTAGGTTCTCCATATTTGAAAGACAGATTAATTCATTCACTGAAGCATAATCGCGTATATTCCCTTTCAATTCCGGATTAGCCTGACGCCACTGTTGTGCAGTCAATCCAAACAAAGCAACATTCAAAACATCCGCCTCACTTGCATATATCATGCTAGCCTGAGTTTTAGTTACTTTCGGCGGAATAAGATTATTTTTAATAGCATCGGTATGAATACGATAATTGATTTTTGACAATTCACGTTTCGCTGACCATCCCAATGTCTTTTGTTCTTCCGCCTTTAGGCGTTGGAACTCTTTAACAATATACAATTCGAACTCAACTGAAATCCAACCGGCAAACTTGAATGCAATATCCTTATGGGCATAAGTTCCCCCGTATCTTCCTGATTTCGAAATTAAACCAACTGCATTTGTGGATTCAATCCATTTTTTCGGCGATAAAGTAAAAGCGTTCAAACCGGCTTCTCGTTTAAACCCCTCGAATTCGAGGTGTTTAAAATTCGGGTTATAGAGACTTTCCCAAATGCCGAGAAACTCTATTGTATTACGATTTCGCAACCAATTCCCAATAACCGCAGTTGGGTCATCACTCTTATGTCGGGCCAAATCAGTTAAGGACACGAAGTCTTCACCCCCAATATTGAGAATAGATATATTAGTATCCTTGACAATTATTTTTGCCATAGCCTTAAATTCTAAACAAATTTAGAAGACTTTGACGTTGATGTAGCGCTTGGGGTTGGCTTTGATGTCGACCAGGAGCGAGTCGAGCGAGTTGACTGTATTGTTGAGATTATCGTAGAGGCCGCGATCGTTAATCAGCAAGCCGAGCGAAGAATCCTTGGTCTGCAGTTGTGCAGTCAGTTGCTTGAGGTTCTGCGAAATAGCCTCCACATTGGCTACGGTTGACTCCAAAGGCAGGGCGTTGAGCGTGGCCGACAAAGAGTCCAGGCGTCCGGACATAACCTGCAATTCGGCCATAGTTTTATCAGCCTTACCAACAACGGCCGGGAGCGGCTTTGTAGCCTCGGCCATATTACCCGAAAGCGTCTGCAGGTCGGCCGAAATCTTATCGAGTCGGGTAATAGCGGCTTGAAGCGACGGGTCGGTAACAACAGCCGTGAGAGCCGCGAGCAGCGAATCAACCTTAGGCATTACTCCCTCAATCGAGGGCATCAGGTCGCTTTGCAGGTTATCCATAAGGCCTCCGGCAAGTCGCCCGGGAAGTTGCTCACCTACGGCGACATAGTTCGTGGACTTAGGCATATCGAGCGAGATGGTAGCCGTGCCGAGCAAGTCTGTGCCAAGCACTGCCACTGTGCCTTCCGGTATTTTCAGCGCGGGGTCGAGAGCGAGTTCTACACGGACATGGCCGGGATTGTCAAATTCATAGTTCATTTCGCGTACCTGACCAATCTTGAAGCCGTTGGCAGTCACGGGCGCCGAGACGTTAAGGCCGGTAACCGACTCATAACTCACAAAATAATAGTTGGAGGTATGGAAAAGATTGATACCCTTCAGGAAGTTGATGCCGAAGACGAGAATAAGGAGAGCGATAATGGCCGACAAGCCGATGTAGACCAGTTTTTTTGATTTCATAAGCCTTTATTACTTTTTAGGTTACGGTTTCAGTTAGAATTGTTTTTACATGAGGCGCGTCCCGTTCTGCCACTTGATTACGAAAGCCTGCGGGAACTTTGAGCGAATCTTCGACGCATATTTTTCAGCCTCTTCCTCGGAAGCAAAATCGCCTCCGGAAGTATATTTATACATTCCTCCGTGGAGGTAATAGTCAACGTTTTCAACTCCCTTGAAGGCCGACTTCTGGAGTTTACGGTCCGACGCGATGAACTGCACCCGATATGTTACGGCCGACGAATCCGGAGTCCCCGCCTCAGGTTGCGGCCCCTCAGGCTCGGTCGGCGCTATGGAGGGCACTGCGGGTTTGCTCATTCCGGCATAGCGGCAGATTGCATCGGCCAGGGCACGCGCCATTTCCTGCTTGCCCTTCTTGGAGTTAAGATATTGCTCCATAGTCGGGTTACAGATAAAGTCGAGTTCCACAAGTACGGCAGGCATTGCCGACGCATGGAGCACCCAGAAGCCGGCCTGCAGCACGCCGCGGTCGGCGCGTCCGGCCGTGTTGACAAGTTCCCCTTGGGCCATTTCGGCGAAACTGATGCTCTGGTCGAGATGCTTGTTCTGGCTCAGTTCGAAGATAATATAACTCTCGGTCGAGTTCGGGTCGAAGCCTTGATAACGGGTTGAAAAGTCAGCCTCAAGTTCCATAACGGAGTTTTCGCGCTTGGCCACTTCGAAGTTAGAAGCCGACCGGTGGAGGCCCAGGGCATAGACTGACGCGCCGCGAACTGAGGTGCGATTCTTGTTTTTGCGGTCTACGGAATTGACATGGATGCTGACGAAGAGGTCGCCATGGTTGCGGTTGGCAATCGCCGCGCGCTCCTGGAGCGTAATGAAACGGTCGTCGTCGCGGGTCATCACTACTTTCATCCCCTCCTGCTCGTTGAGCAGCCGACGCAACTCAAGGCCCACGTCGAGGTTGATGGTTTTCTCATTTGTGAGGGCTCCGACCGCGCCATAGTCCTTGCCGCCGTGGCCCGGGTCGAGCACGACGGTGAAATTCTTGGCCGACACCGAAACGGACGTCAGCAACAGCACAATAATATATAGAAAAATCACCCTTGGGCGCATAACGTTCAAAACTTGTGAAAAAAACTTCTGCAAAATTAGTGATTTTTTACGGTTAAAGAACTATCTTTGCAACTGAAAAACTAACTAAATTGCCAAAAATGCCAAAAAATCTGCCATTTTATCCACTTTTTCTGCTCCTGTTGGTTCTTGCCGGATGTCGCCGCGAGCCCCAATCGGCCCCGCACTCTATTCTTGAGGCAGACGACGCAGCCCGCGCCGAACTTCGCGAAATTCTCGGGTCCACCGAGCGCGCCGATTCCGTCTTCGGGCCCGACGTCGAGAGGCTCCTCCCCCCGCTCGACTCGGTTGAGGCCGTGCTTGGGCGCGCCCTTGGCCCCAACAGCGGAGTGACCCTCTATGGCGTGATTATCCCCTATCGCCAAAGCGTGATTACAACTCCCGGCGGACATATATATATTGGCCTAAATCACTATCTCGGCGAAGATTACGAAGGCTATCGAGGCATCTTCCCCTCCTATCTGCGCCATCGAAAGACGATTAGCCGTCTGCCCTCAGAGGTTATGCAGGCCCGCATCGCCTCGCTTTTTCCGCCCGAATTCGGCGCCAACCCTACGCTGCTCAACCGTCTGCTCTATCAGGGCGCACTGCTTCAAGCCGCCAACGATAATATGGATGCGCCGGACTCTACGATTATCGGCCTGACTCCCGAAGAATTGAAATGGTGTGAAGAAAACGAAGCGGCGCTATGGCAATCGCTCGTGGGCCACGATCTTCTCTATTCAACCGACCCCTCAGTTGCCGACCGACTTCTGCGCCCCGCGCCCAACTCAAATCTTCTGAGCGGCAACGCGCCCGGCCAGGCAGCCCTGTTTCTCGCGCTGAAAATCGTTCGAGCCTACACGAAAGAGACCGGAGTCTCCGCCCGCCAAATCCTTGAAACGAAAGCCTACAACGATAATCAAACCCTAATCAAATCAAAATATGCCCCCATTTGACAATAACCGCTCCGTTAACCGGAACAAGCCTCAACATACTCCCTCACAAGACGTTGCCGGACGCGTCCCGCCCCACGATAAAGACGTGGAGGAAGCCGTACTCGGCGGTCTTATGCTCGAAAAAGACGCCTACCCGACGGTCTGCGACCTCCTACGCCCCGAGACCTTCTATGAACCCGCCAACCAGAAAATCTATGAGGCGATTCAGGCCCTCGGCGCCGCCCAGTTGCCTATCGATATGCTGACGGTCACGGAGCAACTACGCAAGGAGAATACTCTCGACGAAGTGGGGGGCGTCCCCTTTATTGCCGAACTCACTTCGCGCGTAGCCTCCGCCGCCAATATCGAATGGCACGCGCGAATCCTCGCCCAGCAATATCTCTCGCGCGAACTGATTTCGTTTGCCTCTCAGGTGACTAACAATGCTTTCGACTCTACACTCGACGTTGACGATGTGCTCCAACAGGCCGAAGGACGCCTCTTTGAACTCAGCCAGCGAAACGTCAAGAAGGAAGTGGTCCAGATTGACCCGATTATTTCCCAGGCAATCGAAAGCATCCAGACCGCAGCCAACCGCGAATCAGGCCTCAGCGGCCTCAACACCGGCTTCCCCGAACTGGACAAGATGACCTCCGGATGGCAAAATTCCGACCTCATCATTATTGCGGCCCGCCCGGCTATGGGTAAAACCGCAATGGTGCTATCGATGTGTAAGAATATGGCGGTCAATTACAGCACCCATGTGGCTATCTTCTCGCTCGAAATGTCAAAACTCCAACTTGTTAACCGTCTGATTCAGAACGTCTGCGAAATCGAGGGCGAAAAAATCAAGTCGGGACGCCTTTCGGAAGTCGAGTGGCAGCAACTGATGACCCGCATCAAAAACCTCTACTCCGCGCCTATCTTTATCGACGACTCGCCCGGCCTGAGTATTCTCGAATTGCGCACGAAAGCGCGACGCCTTGTACGCGAAAAGGGCGTGCAGTTTATCGTGATTGACTACCTGCAGTTGATGAACGCCTCCGGTATGCGCTTCGGCTCGCGCGAACAGGAAGTCTCGATGATTTCCCGCTCGCTCAAGGAGTTAGCCAAAGAATTGAATATCCCAATTGTGGCCCTTTCACAGTTGAATCGTTCGGTCGAATCGCGCTCGGAAGACAAGCGTCCGCAGTTGAGTGACCTCCGCGAATCAGGCGCCATTGAACAAGACGCTGACATTGTTTGCTTCATCCACCGCCCGGAATATTACCTCCACGGGCAGGCCTACGAGGATGCCGCCGATAAGCGTGGACTCGCCGAATTTATCATTGCTAAACACCGTTCGGGCGCCGTGGGCGACGTAAACCTGCGATTCCGCGCCAAGTATGCACGCTTCGAAAACTGGACCGACAACGGTACCGAATTTACCCAGTCAACAGCCGCCTCGGCCCTCAACACAGCCTTAGCCGCCGGCGACTCCGACCCCTTCGGCGGAGGCACCGCCGACCTCTCCGGCACCCCGGAAACCCCATTCTAAATACAAAAGTTAAAATACAAAAGACAAAATTAAGGTAGGGAGGCGGCGATTTCCAAGCGCCGCCACGGGGACCAAGGGAAAGGCGGCGTCCCGCCGCCGTAAACGCGACGACTGAAACGGGTCTAAGGCCCGAGGAGAGCCGGGAGCCTCTCCTCCCTAACCCCATCGCCCCCGCCCTACCTATTTTTCATTTTTAATTTCATTGCCTTCGGTGTGGCTGTGAAATTCGGGGGCGTACTGGCTTTGGGCTTCGGCGGGAGGCAGGAGGAAGTCGCCTTCGGAGGTGATGTAGAATTCTTCTTCAATGGTTGTCTTGCCCTTCATCAAGCGCGAGAAGAACCAGTTGGTCAGGGTTGAGCATGGCTCGCGATAGACCGACGAGCCGGGGAGCCACATACGCCCGGGAAGTTGATTGACCACACTGAACATAGCGGCTCTTGGCGACTTTACAATCACATAATCAAGCGGTTGAGTGGCGTCTATCTCAAGGATGAGTTTGACCTTTGAGCCGACGGTCAGTTCGCCCTCCAGGCGGCGGGTTATCTTCAGTTTTTCGCTCTCGAAGGCGGGAATCTCGGTCACGCTGTCGGTCAGCGACGTGAAGATGCCGCCCCAGGCGGGAAATTCACCCTTGGTCAGTTCAACCTTGCCGCCTTGGCTGAGGTCCAGGCGGAAGGAGCCGAGCATCGCTTCTGCTTCGGGCTTTACCTCCTGGCCGTTGACCTTCAGCGACATCTGATTTTCGGCAGGCACAAGCCAGTTGCTCCCCGAGGAGAGAATTGCCGCTATCAGGTTAGACGTCTGCGGGCCGTCGCCCCACTCCATCGCCTGCTTGCGCTCGATAAAGAACTGACGGATAAGGTCAACTTCGGCGGCCTCGGGCTCTATGGCCGCAAAGGCGTTGAGGAGTTCGGCGTTGAGGCCGGTTTGGCGCCACGCCTCATATTGGCGGAGCGATTCAAGGATTGTCCGGGCGGTCTTTTGGTAGCCGTTAGCGTGGAGAATCAGCGCCGCCTGTGCCTGGCCGGTGAAGCCGAGGTCGCGCCAGTGGCTTATGAGATACTGAACCGTATGGGCCTGGGCGCGACGGGCCGGAGCCGACTGGGCCACCTCGGGAAATTGCGGGCGGAGTTCGGCATAGTCGGGATATTCGCCTTTATATTTAGCGTAATCGCGGGCCACTTCGCGGTCAAGATAATCCAGGGCACCGGAGATTATGCGCTGCAGTTTGGACGAGGCGGGGAGGTAGCCGAGGCGGCGCAGTTGGGCCATCTGCATCAGGAACTCCTCGGTGACCCACTGCGAGGCCTCTTCGGAGTCGGGCGTCCAGCCGAGGCCTCCTTTGCGCACGAGTTTGGCGAGGTTTTCAATTGCTCCGTCAATCACCCGGTCGGCCTCCTTGCGGTCAAGCAGCAGAAGCAGACGGGCCATACGCTCGGAATCGCTTTGGGCCGCGGCAGGCCAGGGAGTCTGCGAAAGGAGCGCAATCTTCAGGTCTTCGTTCTTGCTCAGTTTTGAAATCAGTACGGAATCCTCCTGCTGCCACTTTGCCAGAGCAGAAGCAATCTGCGGATAAGTCCGGACCAAGCCGCGGCCCACTGCGGCTGAGAACAGGGCCGAAGTAGCGGCGAAAGCGCTCTTGCTCTCGGAGGCGGCGAGACCGGGCAGGGCAGTCACGCACTCCCAGGCGGCATTTGTTGTCAACTGAACAACCGAGCCGCGAGGCGCCTCAAACTCAATCGCTGTTGAATCGGCGGCAAAGAAGAGAGGTTTAGCCGAACGCGCCGTAATGACGGCGGGAAGCAGCGCAATCACGGTCTGTTCGCCGTCGGAGAAATTATCATTCGAGGCCTTTACGCGGACGCCGAGCATCGAACGGTCAGGGGCCTGCAGCGGCATGGCAACCGTTTGCGAAGCGCCGGGAGCGAGGGTGCAGTCAAAGTCCTGACGGGCAAAAATCTCGCCGGTCAGAGGGTCAAAAGTCTCGATGAAGGCCGCGGCCTGCAAGGCGCTGTCGGAGGCGTTCATAATCATTGCGCGCAACTCCGTGCGGTCACCGACATGAAGGAAGCGGGGCACGTTAGGCTGCACCATCAGCGGCTTGGCGGCAACAATCTCGGCCACGCTTGAGCCGGTCAGCAGGCGGCGGTCGTAGGCCTGACACATCACTTTCCAGGTAGTGTTGGCGTTCGGGGCCTCAAACTCAACCTGCAGCGAACCGTCGGGGGCAGTAGTCAGCGCTGGCGCCCAGAGGGCCACGGCCACTTCCGGCAGGCGATACTCCTCAAGTTGGACCGGAGCGGCGGCGCCATTTTCGGCGCCCTCATCGTACATTTCCGCCTCCGAAGTATCGGCTGATGCAAAATCGCCAAACGCCCCTGAGGCAGCGGTTGGAGCCGACTTGAGTTCCCTTACAACTGCAATGTCCGGCTCCATCATCATCACAGAGGCCGACCCAAACGCGACGTTTTGATACTCAAGCGCCATTATAAAAGACCAACTGCGGCCGTAGAGTTCAAAGGTAGGAACAGAGATTCGTAGCGGTTTTTTGATATAAAAATACTTTGCGTTGGAGGCCGATATGTCGCGCGTAAACCAATAGTCGAGATTCAGATGGTTGCCTCCGGGGTGAATCAGGTTAAAACTCCACCCGAACGGCATAATGGCGTCCAATGCCTTGGAATAGACATCGAGCATCACGGCCGCCTCAGCGGGTTGTCCGAGATTATCGGCAACGGAGATTGTCCACCGTTCGCGCTCGCCCGGAACCATACGGTCGCGGAACGAACTGAACTTCAGGTTCAACGACCAAAGAATATCAGGGCGTTCCACATCTATATATACAACCTCCGTCTGATAGTTGCGGAGGGTCATCAGCGTGATTTTCGCCGACTTGACCGAGTCGGGCAACTCCACTTTCATCTGCATATTGCCCTGAGCGGGCGCGAGCCATTCCTGCGAAAGAATCCGCTCGTCGGTCCAGATGGTTTTCAAGATATGCGAGTCGGCAAACGAGGTGCCAACAAGAAGTTTATCGCCGGGGGCAACCTTGCGCTGAGGCACGAACAGACTCATCTCGGCCGGAGGCATCTTATCCTTCAGGCCGTAGACATAGACGCTGTTTTGCGTATAGGGGAAGGCGAGCGAATCGTTCTCGGCCGTAATCTTCACATTATAAAGCCCGGAGGGGACATTGGTCCAGGTTGAGTCGGCTATGACTACGGCACTGTAAGCCTGCGAAATAAGTTCAACCCTCAGCGGAATCTTCGCCTCATTGCCCTTGGCGTCGAGCGCGCGGATTGTCGGGGCTTGGCTCCGCTCCAGATAGGTCGGAATCTCGGCAGAGATATAATAAGGCTTAGCGGGTACGAAGGCAAAATCCTCCTGAGTCTCGCCGGTGGGCGAGGCGGCTATTGCCCTGACGCTCAGGCTCTCGTCGGAGCAGTCGGGAATCTCCAGGTCGAGGCTAAACCGGCCGTCGGCACCGGTGCGGGCCGTAGCGGACGTAATATCTTTCTCTACCTCGTTGCGGAAGTTGCGGAACCAGACCCAGCGGGGGAGTTGGTCAACGAGGATATCGACCTCGGCGTCGGAAATCGGGAAGCCGTTAAAGCCGATAGCCTCGCCCGAAACGCGGATTAAAGTCGCGGAAATACGCTCGCAATCAACCTTCACCTCAAAGGTCGGCGCCTTATAGTCAGTGACGGTTACATAGGCGGAGCCGAGGCGGGGAATCTCTACGCTGAAATTGCCCGTAAGGCCGTCGGAGGGAAGCAAAAATTGGCCGTTGACGCGCCCGAAGTTGTCGGAGGTCAGCGAAAGAGTGTCGACCGCCTTATGATTAGCGTTATATAGGATTGCATCAACCTTTCGGCCCGCGACGAGAGAGGAGTTGCGCCCCTTGAGTTCAATAATCGTCGCGGCGAAGCGGAGGCTATCGCCCGGATGATAGATTCCGCGGTCGGTGAAGACCCGCGCATACAGGCGCTCCCCCTGCCGGTAATCGTACCGCTTGCCGGCCCAGAGCGACGGCGTAAACCGGTCGGCGCCCCTGTAGCCGTGGAGCCGACGGTCAACCTCGGCAATTTCCACATCGGTCTGCAAGGCGCCGTTGAGGGCGTCCAGAGCATAGTTAAAGGTCTTGGAACCAAAGGTTTCACGCCAAAGAAGGAGGTCGGTTACGGTCACTTCGCAATAACTACTTCGGTCCTTCTTATCAAGGCCGTCAAACTCGGGAGTCAGGCGATAGACGCCATAGTTATCAAAACGCAGTTCAAGCGTCGTGTCGGCGTTGAAGTAGCCCGTGCCCTCAAAGTTCAGTTTGATGCTTTCAGAGCGGGCACCCGTGCCCTTAACCTGCTGAATGCGGAGCGTGCCGGCGTTGAGGCAGGTAGCCGTGACCTTGACTTTCAGAGTCTTACCCTTGGCAATCACGTCGGCCGACTCCACGGAGAGCATCGGATAGCAAATATGCTTAACCATATTGTCGACATCGCTGCGATAGGGCGAGGAGCCGTGGAGCGCAATCCATTCCTGCATCAGGCCGTAAAGTTCGGCGTATTCCCTGGGTTGCGACCCCTTATTGAGCAAATCGGCGAGCATATAGGCCGACTCGGGGTAAGACTTCATCTGCTGATAGTTTTTCAGAAGGGTTTCGCGCGAGGAGAAGCCTCCGCCAATGAGCCAGTAGAGGCGCGGAAGAGGGCGCTCGGCGTAAAATTCCGACATAGCAAGAGATACGGAGTCAAACGGCGCCTTCACGGCAGCAAAGTCATAGAGCGTAGGGAAGAACTGCGGCTGAGCCACGACGACCTCTTTCCAATCCTCCACGGGCTGCGACTTGAGCGCGTCGGCCTGCTGCTGCCAAACCTCAAGAGCCATGTTCGAATCATGGGTCATCTCGGCCTCCAGCAGGCGAATCATAGCCTTCGTGGCGGGGTCAGAGACCTTGGCCGAAGTCTTTTGGAGATATTCGCTGACCTTCTCCGTATCGTCGGGGTTAATGGCCGTCTGAGCCAACGAGTAGCGAATCAGGGCGTTAAGGGTTGCCGGGCCGTTTTTGGCGTGGAGCGCCGTCTTGAGGTCGGCCTCGGCGTTCTTGCTGACGGTCTTCGGAAAAGCAAAATCGGGTTTGGCAGGCTGTGCCCCCAAACCCGATAAATTAGAGAATATTGACATAAGTATGACAATAAAAATCGACTTCTTCATATGTGTTGGTTTTGACTGGCAAGGCCTCGGCGGGCCTTAAAAACTCTTCATTTTCCTTGCTTCCTGTGCTGGCCGGGAGCGGAATCGTTATGCTTATCCATCAGTTTGCGCAGGAACTTTCGCTCGGCGTGCTTCATCTTCGACAACTGGCGACGGGTCAGCGTCTTTCGCAACTGTGGCAGATACTCCTTATCGACCTTCGAGAGGCGCTCCTCAACCGCGAACTGGTCGGCAATCACGGCGTCAAGTTCGGCATCGGTGGCCGCATCGCCCTTCTCCTCGACGGCCTTTTCGCGTTGGCGGGCGTCTTGCTCAACTCCGTGGCGGGCAGCCTGCCATTTATCGTAGACCTCAAAAAAGTCCTTTTTCTGGGCGTCGGTCAGTTGGAGTTCTTTGGCTATGAAGTCATGCTTAACCTCGCGCATCTTAGCCATCCACTCCTTGCGGTCAGGCTTGGAATGATTTTTCGGCTGGGCAAAAACGGGCATCGTGGCCAACGCCATCAGAAGCGCTAAAAGAAGGTGTTTCATATCAAGTACTTTTTAAATTAGAGCGAATCGGGGATGTCGAAGCCGGAATCATAGAGGTCGTCATAGAGGTCATAGTCGCTTATATCGGCCATATAATCAGCCATATACTGCGACGACTTAACCTCGGCCAGCAGCGAACTCGAAGAGCCGGAAATCGAGGACGAGGAGACGGGCGAGAAGAGCGTAAACATATTCATCATCAGCCAAATGCCTGCAAACATTGCCGCCATATAGACGTAGGGGCGCACCTTCTGCCAGAGGCTCCGCGGGGGCATCTCAACCACCCGGGGCTCATCGGCCGGAATCCGCTCCATCATCTTCGAGGCAAACTGCTCAAAATAACCTTCAGGGACGGTCATCCCGCTCTTGCGGGGCCAACCGGCCGTAGGGTCCGCCTGATTTGGTTTATGGTTGTTTTCGTTCATAGTTTTTATATCTTTTTAACTCTTAGACGCCGCCGGCGCCGGAAGGTTTAACCCTGCGACTCTAAAAATTGCTCAATTTTTTTAACGGCCAGATGATAAGACGTCTTGAGGGCGCCGACGGAGGTTCCCGTAATCTCGGCAATCTCCTCATATTTCATCTCGTCGAAGTATTTCATGTTGAAGACCAACTGCTGCTTGGCCGGGAGCGACGCAACGGCCCGGCGAAGGGCCAGGGCAGCCTCGTCGCCGTCGATCCATTCGTCGGCCTCGATTGCGCGCGCGGCGGCGCTCTCCTCCGAGTCGAGGCTCTCCGTCTGCCGCTTGCGGCGATTCTGGATAAACGTCAGCGCCTCGTTGATAGCAATCTTATGGAGCCAGGTCGAGAGTTTCGCCTCGCCCCGAAACATATCCATTGACTGCCACGCCTTCATAAAGACGTTCTGCAGAAGGTCATCCGTATCGTCATGGTTCTGAACCATACGGCGAATCTGCCAATAGAGAGGCTCGCTGAACTTATTGATAAGGTCAGCAAACGCCCCGCGACGCGTTTCGGGATTGCGCAAGCGCTCTTCAAGCGACATTTCTTCCGTTTTCACGCTTCAAAGGTAGGGATTTTTTTTGAACCTAAAAAATTTAAGCCAATTTTTTGGTCGCTTGCGCGAATTTTGGTAACTTTGCAGTCGCAAACCCCGGGCGCACGTGGCGTAATTGGTAGCCGCGCCAGACTTAGGATCTGGTGTCGCAAGACGTGGGGGTTCGAGTCCCCCCGTGCGCACTCATCATTCATTCACACCCTATTAAATCACTAATTTCAACCACAATGAACTCACAGTTACCACCGTTCAAGGTGTTTTCAGGCACTAAGTCGCGCTATATGGCCGAAGAAATCTGTAAAGACCTCGGTGTTCCCCTCGGACAGATGAACATCCAGCACTTCGCCGACGGCGAATTTGAAGTAAGTTTCGAAGAATCTATCCGCGGATGTGAAGTATACCTCGTTCAGTCTACCTTCCCCAATACCGATAACCTGATGGAACTGTTGCTGATGATCGACGCCGCCAAGCGCGCATCGGCCCGTTCGGTGGTTGCCGTTATCCCCTACTTCGGCTGGGCCCGCCAGGACCGCAAGGACAAGCCCCGCGTGAGCATCGCCGCCAAACTCGTCGCTGACCTCCTCAGCGCCGCCGGCGTTACCCGCGTAATCACTATGGACCTCCACGCCGACCAGATTCAAGGCTTCTTCGACGTCCCTGTTGACCATCTCTACGCCTCGTCAGTCTTCATCCCCTACATCCAGAGCCTCAAACTCGAAGACCTCGTGATTGCTTCGCCCGACGTAGGCGGCGCAAAGCGTGCCAACTCCTACGCCAAGTTCTTCAACGTCCCCCTGATTCTCTGCCACAAGCAGCGCGCAAAGGCCAACGTCGTTGAGAAAATGACCGTCATCGGCGACGTCAAGGACAAGAACGTAATCATTATCGACGACATGGTCGACACCGCCGGCACCATCACCAAAGCCGCCGACCTTATGAAAGAAAACGGCGCTAAGAGCGTCCGCGCCCTCTGCAGCCACGCAATTATGAGCGACCCCGCCTCCGAACGCGTCGACGCCTGCGCCCTCAGCGAAATGATGTTCACCAACTCAATTCCCTTCACCAAGGAATGTAAAAAGGCCACCATCCTCACGGTTGCCCATCTCTTCGCCGACACCATCCGTCGCGTCCACAACAACGAGTCAATCTCAAGCCAGTATCTCATCAAGTAATTGGCCCGCAAAGACTTCCAACAAGACTTTCAAAACCAATGTCGCCGGCGGGTTGCCAAAAAACTCGCGGCGACATTGTCATTTCCCGACTTCCGGTTCCCGACGGCCCTGAGCGCCGAGCAATCGACCGGCGACGACCTCGCCGACCTCCACGCCCTCCTGGTCCCCGAAGGCGCCAAAGTCGTTGACCTCACCTGCGGCCTCGGAATCGACGCCTTCCATATAGCCCGCCGCGCCTCCTCCGTCCTGGCCATTGACCGCGACCCCCTCGTGGCCGACGCCATTCTTCCCAACGCCGCAGCCCTCGGCCTGACCAACGTCACGGCCCTCTGTGCCGACTCAACCCTCTGGCTCAAGGAGTGCACGGAGCGCTTCGACGTGGCCTTTATCGACCCCGCCCGGCGCGACGCCTCCGGACGCCGCCTCTTCTCACTCCACGATTGCCAACCCGATATAGTCGAACTCCTGCCGGCAATTCAGCGCGTCGCCCCGAAGGTGATAGTCAAGATGTCGCCCATGCTCGACATCGACCGTGTGCTCCGCGAACTTCCCCTGACCGAGCGCCTCCACGTGATGGGCACTGCGGCCGAATGTAAAGAATTAGTCGCAGAAATAGGCCTCCGTCCAGTCGACGAGCCCGAAATCCTCGTCCACACCGTCGGCCACCCTACCCTCCGGTTCCGCCGCTCGCTCCTCCTTCCTCCCGCGCCCTACGACGTCGAAATCAACCTCGGCGACACAATCGGAGAACCGTGGCCCACGGTCATGAAAGCCGCCCCTTGGACCCTCATCCCCGGCCGCAAACTCCACCCCGACACCCACCTATGGCTCAACCCCGGGCCCGACTTCCCCGGCAAGAACTACCGCATCGACCGCATCGAAGAATTCAGTTCGTCGACAATCAAGCGACTCGCCAAAGAAAAAATCCAAGCCTCCGTAGCCGTCAAAAATCTCCCCATAACCGCCGCCGACCTCGCCAAACGACTCAAATCGACCGAATCCTCCACCCGCCGCCTCCTCGCCCTGACCGCCGCCCCCACCAGCCGCCTCCTCCTCTTCCTCACCTCAATCCCATAACCATAAACCATAAACACTAAACCATAAACCATAAACACTAAACCGGCAAGGAAAAATTTGGCGGTTAGCGGAATTTTCGCTAATTTTGTGCTATGATTAACCCAAAACTTATCTTCATCTTCCTTGTGGCTGTCGCCGCCCTCTGCTGGGCCTGCAAGCCCGCAAATACGCCCGACAAGACCGCCGACGAGATTGTCGCTCAGGTGGCTAACGGCAATTTTGACGCTGCAATGGCCCACGCTAACGAACTGATGTCGGCCCGCTCGGGAGTGGTCGACTCGATGCGAGTTGAGCGCCTTTGCGGCCTGGCCGTCGCAATGGTGCGTCTAGGCGAACACTCCGAGAAATCAGACGAGTTCACCGCCTTTGCCCTCAAATGTTATCGCCACGCCCTGAACTCGGCCCCGGAGGCCACTGAGGCCTATGTCCGCGAACTGACCTCCGACGACTATCGCTACATCAGTTTTCTCACCCAACTCCTGCGGCCCGTAAGCGCCCGCGAGGCCGGGGTTGTCTATTCAATCAACGACGACGGCGAGGACTCGACCGTCGACTCAATCAGTTTTCACGCCCATGGCATCCAATGACTGGCAAGGGGCCCTCGGCGCCCTTCTCAACTCGGGGAGTCTCCCCGAAGGCGAAACCCCGGAACCCGCAGCGCCCGCTCCGACCGCGAAGAAACCCGCTGACCGACTGACAATTGCCTACGAGCGCAAAGGCCGCGGAGGCAAGGAGGTCACCATAATCTCCGGCTTCACCCTCCCGGCGCCCGAACTTGAAGCCCTCGCCTCTAAAATCAAGTCGGCTCTCGGAACCGGAGGCTCTGCCCGCGGCGGCGAAATCCTCGTTCAGGGCGACCGACGCGAAAAAGTGCGCGACTTCCTGCGCAAACAAGGCTATAAGATTTAACTCCACCCCCCACCCCCACTCCATTCAAACACACCCCTTCCGCCCCAAATGCAAAACCTTATCATCCAGAAAGCATCGGCCGGCTCCGGCAAGACCTTCCAACTCGCCCTCTGCTATATCCGCATGGTCCTGGGCTACCGCGACAAAATCTCCGGCAAGATGCATCTCTACTATCCGAACGCACGCAACACTCATCGCGAAATACTCGCCGTGACCTTCACCAACAAGGCCACAGAGGAGATGAAGGAGCGCATAATCAGCGAATTAACCTTGCTGGGCGATACTGACCGCCACAGCGACTACCGGGCAATTCTTTGCGAAGAGTTCGCAGTCGACGAAAAAAAACTGGCCTACGCTGCCAAAGCCGCCCTCGACGACATTCTGTTCGATTACGGCCACTTCCAGGTCAGCACTATCGACTCATTTTTTCAGATGATTCTCCGCTCTTTTGCCTACGAGGCCGACCTCTCGGGCAACTATGAACTCGAACTCGACGAAAAGACTATCAACGAGCAGGCTATCAACGACACTATCGGCGCCGCCATCGGCCTGAACAAGTCGGCCAACGGGCCCACACTCAGCCGTTGGCTCGAAGACATAATGCGCACCCTGCGTAAGGGCCAAAAGAGTTTTAACTTCATCAATCCCCAAAGTTCCGCCCGCTCGGACCTGATGAAATTTGTTAAGGACCTGACAAAGGAGGATTTCAAGAAGAATCCCGAAGCCTTTCTAAGTTTTGCCGCCGACTCCGAAAGCCTCAACTCGCTGAAAAACGACCTGAACAAGGCCGTCGAGAACTCGACCGCAAACATTATCAAGACCGCCAACGAGTTTCTGGCAGACCATTACGCCTCCTTAAATAAAGCAGGGAAAAAGAAAAACCGCCTCGAAAACTATCTCAACGCCCTGACGGCAAATGGAGGAACCTGGCCCCTGAAAACCAAGACCTACAACGATTTTATCGAAGACCCGGCTGTGGCCCTCGAATACTATGACTACGGCGACTCCGAGGCCGCCGCTCTCCTGGACCAACTGGCCCGCAACATCGAAATCTACTTCACAGCCCTGGTGATGGTTGCCAACATCCATAACTACGGTCTCCTCAGCGAAATTCTCAGCGCCGCCCGCGAACTGAAAATCTCGACCAACACAATCCTGTTGAGCGACACAAACACGCTGCTGAAGAAAATCATCAACGATTCTGACACTCCGTTTATCTACGAGCGTATCAGCCAGCGAATCAAACATTTCCTTATCGACGAGTTTCAGGACACTTCCGAACTGCAATGGACCAACCTCCGCCCGCTGCTGCTTGAAAGCCTCTCGAAAAACAATGAAAACCTGATTATCGGCGACGTCAAGCAGAGCATCTACCGCTTCCGCAACTCCGACTATAAACTCCTCGACCACCAGATTGAAAGCGACGACGCCCTGAAAGAATATATCCTCCGCGCCGACCACGGAACCAACTTCCGCAGTTCGCGCACAATAGTGGAGTTCAACAATGACCTCTTCGAGCGGCTTGCCTCCTGTCTCGACTTTGGCCGGATTTACTCAACCGTGCGCCAGCAGGTCAAGAAGTCGACTCAAGACGGCTATGTCCGCATTGGCGTAGAGGCCTTGGCCGAAGACGAAAACCCGGCCGTCAGCGGTCTCGACCTTATGCTCGACGACATCAGGCGCCAACTCGCCGCCGGCTATCGGGCCTCCGACATTGCGATTCTTGCCTTCACGAATACCAACGCAACAGATATTGTAAACTTCCTCCTCAGCGCGACCACCGACGAGAATGCCGACCCGATTCTCAGGAATGTGCGCATAATCTCCGACGAAGCGCTGCTGATTTCCGCCTCGCCCGCCGTAAATTATATAGTCACCCAACTGCGCATAATCTCTTCGGGCCAAGAAGCCGAGCCGGACGCATATTATACCTCCGAACTCGACATGAAACGCTTCGAGGATATTCTTCGCGACCTCCGCGAAAACCAACATATGGAGCCGGAGGAGGCCCTCGACGAAGCCTTCCGGATTCTCCACGCGGCAGATTCGGAGCCGGCTGTCTCGCCCGACTCTTTTGCCCGCGGCCTCTCGCTCTATGAGGTCGTAGAGGAGATTATCGCCAACTTGCCCACAAAGTCGTGGCTTCAAACGGAATCAATCTATCTTTGCGCCTTCCAGGACCTGGTGCTCACTTTCTGCCAGAGCGCCAGCCCCTCGATTTATGACTTTCTTGACTTCTGGGATAACACGGGCGTAAAGGCCGGCGTCGCCCTCTCGGGCAATGACGACGCCATACGCGTAATGACGGTCCATAAATCCAAAGGACTCGAATTTCCTTGCGTGCATATCCCGATAATGCCTACCTCGATTTTTACCGAGCGGTCTTTCCGCTGGTTTGAAACCCGCAGCGTACTTCAAGACGCCGGCATAACCGAAAATGCGCCGCAATTCTTCCCCCTGAACTGCGAAAATGCGCCTATCGACAAAACCCTCTTCCGCCGGCAGTATGAAGAAATTGTCCGCGACGCTACTCTCGACCGGCTCAACGCCCTCTACGTAGCATTTACCCGCGCGCGCCGCGAACTCTGCGTGACCCTTAGCCTCTCCCGTGGCAAGGAGAGCGAAACAACTTCGCTGATATTAGAAATCTTAAACGGCATCGAGAACCCCGAAAAACGCCCCTTCCAACCCCGAGGCTTCACCTTCGGCCGCCCGACCCTCCCCGACCCCAACGACAAGAAGACCGTCGAGCCATCGCAGACCGAGCCCCTGACAATTTCCACCTACAAAGTCAACCAACGCGACTGGTGGTCGGCCACGGAGATTGCCCCCGCCGATGAACTGGAATAAAATACAAAAAAAATACAGAATACAAAATACAAAATAATCTCTGAGAACTCTGATGTTTCTGATACCTCTGAAAAAAAGTCGCCGCCCCCTTCGATGGGAGCGGCGACTTTAATAGTGGTTAGGTCGGTTTACTTAACCAGAACTTTCTTGCCGTTGACAATATAGAGGCCCTTGGCTGCCTTGGCTACCTTGCGGCCCTGAAGGTCATAGATAGCGTCGGCCTTCACGATCGAGGCCTCGATTGACTCGATGCCGGTGGTTTCAGCGTCTTTCGCGTCGGCGCTGACATGGCTGATCACATACTCCGTAGCGTCCGAGCCGAGAGTAACCACGCCAGGCTTCGACGTCGGGTTGACGGTGAACTCGCTGTCGTCGCCGGCCATAAAGTTGATGGCCGAAACGTCATAGAGCATCGCGGGCGAAACCTCTGCGTCGCTCTCGTGGGTGTGAGAGAACGAAACCGTGCCATTCTCCTTCACGGTGGCAACCCAGTTTTTCAGTTTCTGGTCCATATCGTCCGAGAAGCCCTCCTTCAGGTGAGAGGTGCCGTCGGTGTAATGGATATTGCCTTCGGAGTCAGAAATGGTATAAACGTTTTGGTCTATAACGGCAACACGCTCGGCGGTGTCAAACTTATTGCGCGCGGCCAGGGCGGCATACATTGCTTCCTCCTTGTCTTCGAGTTCCTTGGCGTCGCTCAGTTCAGTGCCGAAGGTCGAAACGGCGTCGGCCTGATAGTGGCCCACCTGCTTGCCGTGAACGTCGGCGAGATAATCCTCGCCGTCAAGCACTACGCTCATCTCGTCAATCAAATCGTTGACCTTGTCGAAGCCTTCCTTAACCTTATCCTTCATCGTCTGGTCGTGGGGCGCATCCTTGACAGCAGTCAGGATAAATCCGGTGCCGTCAGTGATGTCGTGATGGCCCAGCGAGCAAGGAATCTTAGTGTCGTAGCCGTTAATAATCATCATGCCGGCCGGGTTGATTGTGCCTTCCTTACCGCCCTTGATGACGAACTTATTGTTATCGAAGGCCTCCGAAGCGCCAAACGCCTCGTTGGAGAGTTCAATAGCCGTGGGTACATCGCCGACGGTCCAAGCATAGACGGCGCCGGTAGCAGAAGTTCCCTTATGGGGGATATAGGCGCTGGCAAACTTCAGGGCGCCCCCGTTATAGAGATAGAACTTATCGCCGACGCTGACAAAGCCCCAAAGGTGATTGTCATCTCCTTCATTAACAGTTGCTGCAGTAGTCATACACTGCTCTTCAGGGTCGTAAACAAGCGCGCCGCGACCGGCATCGACCGAAACGATCGTATAGAGTTTGGTGGCGTTCATAATGGTTGCGGGCCATTCCTTTTCGGCCGTTTCAACTTTGCTGATAAGGGTCTGGAGATTGGTCTTGGCCTCATCTGAAACGGGCAGGTTCACGTCGCCATTGAAGCGGAAATTGTTGGCAAAGTCAAGCAGCGTCTGGTCGGGAGTTTCACCCAACTTCTCGCAAGCAACCTCATAGAGGGGACGGGCATCCATCAGCGACTGGCGCATAGCCCAGTTCTCCTCAAAGTTCTCCTGATTGGTCACAATAACCCACTTCGAGCCGTCGTCCACACGCTTGTAGCCGCAAACAAAGTTGCCCTGATAGTCATTGAAGAACCAATGTTGGCCGTCATTTTCGCCGGCCTTAGTGGTGCCAATCCAGTCGGCATAGATAGGATAGTAAACGCCTTCCACGGTCTCACCGGAATACCTATCGGTATAGAACTTCTGAGGGGTGCTCAGGAAACTAACCGCCTTAGTCGGGTCATTGGCCGAAACGATAGCGCCCACAAACATACCGGTTGCAGGATTATAGAGATAGAAACCTCCGTCACCATCCTCAGCCGCTATTTTTTGGAAAATGGTATTGTCATTTTTATGACCCTTAACCTCATACAGAGCATTGTCTCTAACGCAAATATAAGTATCCTTGCGCTCATTATAGATTCGCATCGGCGAATTTTCCTTCAACACATATGTAACAGACGTATTTGTTGCCGAAACCATGGTTCCAACTTCCTGACTGTCAAATCCAACTACGGAAGGAATCTCATCATTGATAAACATTTCCTTTGAAAATGTATAAGGGTTCTCGTCAGTGTCAGATAACTTAACAGTAAACTCTACATCAATCACATTCGGACTCCTAACCACTTCCCAATAAGTGGGAGTTGCACGATTGCTATATAGTAAGCCATTGCCATGAGTAGTGTTTTGCGGCTCAGCATATCCGGCCATATCTCCGGGATTATTGGGATCATACGTAGCAGTGTTTTGATATAATGATATAACAATATTCTCAGTATCAAAAGACTCTTCAACCGGCATCAATGACCAATAAAATTCAGTTTTATCCGTTGCGACACAGTTCCAACTACTTGCTTTAAAAGTATAGTCGTCAAGAGACTTAATCTGACAGCGGCTATAATCTCCATTGCTGAAACTGAACACAACATCCGAACCACTATCGCTTAAAAAAGCGTTGTTTGACTCGGCCCCGAGACTCTCTCCTTCAAGATTTACCTGCATATCAAGCGCGTTGCCTACAAAATCACCGGATGAAGCGATATACTTTAAGCGATAAATATTATCCAGGCCAAGAGGAACAACACCGCTCTCAGACAGTTCATAAAACTCGTAAGGGTGACCGGTTCCGTGCCAATAAGATAAGGAATAAGAGGGAGCAGCATCTCCATCCCAACTTGAATCTGCATTAGGATTCTTAACTTGGAACTGATTGTTATCCTTAGCAATAATTGAAAATACACCTGCATTTTCAACATTTGAGGTCAGATATATATTGCCCTGATCACCGGTTGCAGCAGGAAGATACGCATCTTCTGAAACGTTTTTAAACTTCCAGTTTTCGCCGTCGGCAATTGCCTGCCATACATAGTTTGCGCTAAAGGAAACTTTTTTAGAAGAAGCGTCATTATGATTTCCGTTGACATAGGTTGAACCTAAGTCGACATACCGGAACGCATTTCTGTTGCCCTCACAGTCGCGGATAGCATAGAATTTGCCATCTTCAAGCGCTGATACGGCAACACCCTCGGTTCCCCCCGTAGCATATGCGTAAACCTTGATGGTTTCTGCGTGGGCGGGCGCGAGGCTGGCGGCCATCAGCGCGCTCATAAGAAGTAGTTTTTTCATTGTGCTTTTTATAATAAGAATTGTTAGTGTGCTTTGTTGGCTTATAACGTTTTATGCGCGGTTTTATTGCGCAAATTTAATGCAATTTTCCCACTCCGACAAATATTTAAGCAAAAAAATAGCGGCAACCTCCTGAGGAGGTCGCCGCCGACTTGGTTTATGAGGGGGGTTGAAACGTGTTTCGGGGAGGGATTACATCAGGCCACCCGTCAGGCCATATTCCTGGCAGAGCAGCAGGATGTCGTTGTAGAAGCAACTTACGATACCGAGCGCTACGATGCCGGCAACAGTGATCCACATGCCGACGCGCTCGCTGCAGGCCGACTTGAAGGCGGGAATCACCGGCTCGTCGTTGCTCAGGAACATTGCTTTGACAACCAGCAGATAGTAGAAGAGCGAAACGATAGTGTTAATCAAGGCAATGAGCACCAGAACGTAGAGGGCTACGGAAGTGGTGCCGCTCAGGGCGCCGGCGAAGATGAAGAACTTCGAGAAGAAGCCTGCGAAGGGAGGAATACCGGCAAGAGAGAACATTGCGAGCATCATGACGAAACTCAGATGCGGATTGCTCTTATAGAGGCCGCGATAGTCGGTCATATCGAGTTTGCCCGTAGCATTCTCAATCGACTGGATAACGCCGAAGGCGGCAAGGTTAGAGAAGATGTAGACCAGAATGTAGAACATCAGAGCGGCCATGCCCATAA